>CAJQOF010000136.1 GCA_905479855.1 uncultured Cytophagales bacterium | reverse complement strand
CGTTGGCATTACCAACATAGACCCTATTCACTACAACTTGCTTTTTGAGCGATTCTTGAATCCCGAACGGGTTTCTATGCCGGATATTGACATCGACTTTGACGATGCGGGCCGCCAAAAGGTGATTAACTATGTGGTGGAGAAGTATGGCAAGAACCAAGTGGCGCAGATTATCACCTTTGGCAGCATGGGCGCCAAATCCGCCATTCGGGATGTGGCGCGGGTGCTAGGCCTGCCGCTAGACCAATCTAACAAAATGGCCAAGCTGGTACCCGAAAAACCGGGCACTACGCTGGCCCAAGCCTTTGCCGACGTCCCTGAGCTGGCTGCCTTTAGGAAAAACCTAGCTTCGCCTGAGGGAAAAGTGCTCTCCTTTGCCGAAACGTTGGAGGGCTCTGCCAGGCACACCGGCATCCATGCGGCCGGGGTTATCATTGCACCCGACAATTTGATGCACTATATCCCGGTAAAAACAGACAAGAACTCGGACCTGCTGGTAACCCAATATGATGGCTCGGTGGTGGAGAGTCTAGGGATGCTGAAGATGGACTTCTTGGGGCTGAAAACACTGAGTATTATTAAGGATGCGGTGAACCTTATAGCGGATAACTATGATAAACGCATTAACATAGACGATATCCCGCTGGACGATGAGAAGACCTTTGCCCTCTACCAGCGTGGGGACACCATTGCCACCTTCCAGTTTGAGTCTGAAGGCATGCGCCAGTGGCTCATCAAGCTCAAGCCCACCTGCATGGAGGACCTGATAGCAATGAATGCGCTCTATAGGCCCGGCCCCATGCAGTTTATTCCCAACTTCATTGCCCGAAAGCATGGCCAAGAGAAGATCAACTACGCCCATCCGCTGCTCGAGAACATTCTCAAGAACACCTATGGCATCATGGTCTACCAAGAGCAGATCATCCAGACGGGCCAAGTGTTGGCAGGCTATACGCTAGGCGCTGCTGACCTGTTGCGCAGGGCAATGGGCAAGAAAAAGGTGGATGAAATGACCAAGCAGCGTGTCCTCTTTGTCAAGGGGGCCAAAGAACAACACGACATCCCCGAGGCCAAAGCACTGGAGGTGTTTGGCGTAATGGAGAAGTTTGCCCAGTATGGCTTTAACCGGTCGCACTCAGCGGCCTACTCGGTGCTGGCCTACCAAACTGGCTACCTCAAGGCGCACTACCCGGCGGAGTATATGGCTTCTGTGCTTACACACAACCAGGGGGATATTGACAAGATTACCTTCTTTATGAATGAGTGCAAGCAACAACGTATTCCAGTGCTTGGCCCGGACATTAATGAGAGCGCGGCCACCTTTGGGGTAAACCAGGAGCAGAAAATTCGCTTTGGCTTGGCTGCTATAAAAGGCGTGGGCGAAGCAGCCGTAACGGCCATTGTGGCGGAAAGAAAGCGGGCGCAACACTTTCAGGATATCTTCTCCTTGGCCGAAAGGGTGAACCTGAGGGCCGTGAACAAAAAGACTTTCGAAAGCTTGGCCATGGCCGGCGCGTTTGATAATTTCCCCGACTACCACCGCAAGCAATACCTCTATGCTGCCCCTGGAGATTTGTCTTTAATTGAAAGAGCCATTCGCTCCGGACAGCAGGTGCAGCAAGAAAAGGATTCCCCCCAACAGTCCCTCTTTATGGCGACCGAAGAGAAGGCAACTTACCATACCACAAGGCCAGTACCTCCGCCCTGCGAACCCTACGGAGCGCTAGAGCGGCTCAAGCTAGAAAAAGAGGTCGTCGGTTTTTATATCTCTGGCCATCCGCTGGACCAATACAGGGTTGAGCTAACCCACTTTTGCAACTGCCACACGCAGAATGCGTTGGCTTGTAGGGGCAAGGAAGTGAAGCTGGCCGGCATTATCGTTGGGAGCAAGATCAAGCAAAGCAAACAGGGGAATGCCTTTGGGATATTTACCTTAGAAGACTATGAGGGCACACTAGACCTCGCTTTGTTTGGCGAAGATTTTCTAAAACACCAACACATGCTGCAGCTAGGCAACTTTGTCTACCTACTAGGGAAGGTGACAGAACGGTACCACCAAAAGGATACGTGGGAGCTAAGACTCAATAAAATCAGCTTGCTCAGTGAGATTAGGGACAAGATGAGTAAGTCACTAGAACTCCACTTGCCTGCCCCATTGGCCAGCGAAGAATTGGCCTCCCAGTTAGCGCAAATCCTTGGAGAACACCCAGGCAAGTGCCCAATCAGCGTAATAGTGACCGCCCCAAAAGAGGAGATGAATATTACCTTACGCTCCAGGAGTAAGAGTATCCAACCCAGCAATGCGCTTTTTGATGCCTTGCGCCAGGTGGAGGGGGTGCGTTGGCGGTTGCGAGGGTAGAAGTTACGCCATGGCGGTTACCTTTGCCCCACTCGATCTCTACCTTTTTCGCTCAACCCAAACACTAACGACAAATGACCAACGAAACAACCAACGGCGCACTAGAAATTACGGATGCTAACTTTGAAGAGATGATGCAGAGCGAACTGCCTGTGTTGGTAGATTTCTGGGCCACTTGGTGCGGCCCTTGCCAAATTATTGCGCCTATGATTGATGAGTTGGCGCAGGAGACCGCTGGTCAGTTTGTAGTGGGCAAGCTTGATGTAGACAAAAACAGTGCTATCTCCACCAAGTATGGCATCCGCAGCATACCCACCCTCATCATCTTCAAGAATGGCCAGGAAGTAGATCGTATGGGTTCCCTGACCAAAGCAGCGCTGAAAGAGCGGCTTGCGGCACATGCTGGCTGATTAGGAATATCAACCAAGGACGTCGTCATACTTTTTTGCCACAACTTAATCTGGTAGTGGCCCATCAAGGAGTGAGTGAGGTGTTATAAAGAATGATAAACCAGTATATTACTTTCTCGTGCCACCACTCTTTTTTCGAAAAAGGGTAGTGGTCCAATCGGGAATGATGGAGTCAGTACAAAGCTCGATAAATTCCCAGCAGAATTGGATAAAAACCTAAAATCACGCGCAATCTGAATAGCTGCCAACACTTACACTTGGCCCACTACCAAGAATAACACAAAAAGCCGCATAAAAGAGGTAAGTAAAGAACAAAAGAGCCGTAAAGTAGCGCCCAGAATTTCATTGGCGCAACAACACGGGTTGAGGTCATCACTTTTACCAATATTGGCCCGTGCAATCTCCCCTGTTTTTTCTCATTGCGTGGTCCAGATTTTGGGTACCAGCATACGCCTCAACATAGCCCAGTATGAACTTTCCCTTTTTTATGGCGCAACGCTATGCGCTGCCAGGTGGCCAAAAAAACCTCATACAGCGCATCTCACTCGTCTCCTTCATCAGCATAGCCGTGAGCACCATGTCGCTCCTGCTTGTGCTCTCCGTATTTAATGGCTTAGAAGACCTGATCAAGTCCCTCTTTCAATCTTTTGACCCAGATATTGAAATCACACGCAAGCGAGGCAAGACTTTTACGCTAGATGCCGACTTGCGCCAACAGATTGCAGCGGTACCAGGCGTAGCCAAGGTGGTGGATGTACTGGAGGACAATGCCTTGCTCCGCTACCAAGATCGGCAGGTGGTAGTAAAGCTCAAAGGCGTATCCGATAATTTCCTGCACCAGAGTCGCTTGGAGCCCTTTC
>CAJQOF010000135.1 GCA_905479855.1 uncultured Cytophagales bacterium | reverse complement strand
AAAAAACCGCTCGAAAAGTCTCTTGATAGCAGCCCCCCAACCACTGCCATTTACCTCAAGAATCGTCAAAAAAGATAAAGCAGAAGGGAAAGATGAAGCCGACCATCGTTGCCAAAGTACCAATGATTGTGGCGATGATGGGTGTTGTTATTCATTTTTTGGGAATTATTCATCTCCTCAAGACACCATCGCTTAAAGGAGACATTATCATGTTGGTGATAGATTTTCTCGTAGCATATGGCCTTTTTTGGCGAAAAAAATGGGGGTGGTATCTCGCAATAGGTTTGTTTGCTCAATAAAGTATTATGCAGCCTTACTGGGCGTATCAGCACTATGTAGCGCATTTTTTTGTGCTTCATCCACTAGCGTCTGTGATACCTCCAGCCCTTGTTGTCGCTAGTTTAGTCATCCTTCTTAAGTATAAAAACATTGTGGTTCAATCATCAACTGCGGCCCAACGCTAACTAAAAACCTATGCAACCTATAACTATGCAACCTATAACAAAAACCATACAGCTGGCTGACGGCCGGACGATTAGCATTGAAACTGGAAAGCTGGCCAAGCAGGCTGACGGGGCGGTAGTCGTGAGAATGGGTGACGCCATGCTCCTGGCCACAGTGGTCACTAAAAAAGAAGCTACAGAAGGGCTAGGATTTTTGCCGCTTTATGTAGACTACCAAGAGAAGTACGCAGCAGCGGGAAGGATTCCCGGAGGATTCCTAAAGCGGGAAGGAAGGCTGGGAGATCATGAAATCTTGATATCACGCTTGGTAGACCGCGCTGTTCGTCCCCTTTTCCCCAAAGGATACACGGCCGAAACACAAATCGCTATTTCGCTCATCTCTTCCGATAAAAACATCCTGCCAGATACCCTAGCAGCACTAGCTGCCTCCGCAGCCTTGGCAGTCTCCCCCATACCTTTTGGAGGCCCAATCTCCGAGGCACGCGTTGCCAGAATAGATGGGCAGTTCTTTATTAACCCAGCTCCACAGCTGCTAGAGCGTGCTGATATTGACCTAATGGTGGGGGCTACTGAAGAAAATGTCCTGATGGTAGAAGGCGAAATGAATGAGGTGCAGGAGAGTGAAATGTTGGAAGCCATAAAGTTTGGCCACAAAGCCATTCAAGAACAATGCAAAGTTCAGAAAGAGCTGGCCGCTGCGGTTGCCATGCATGCCAAGAATGCCACGCATGCCCCCATGGAAATAGATGCTGAAGAAGAAGAGCAACCGGCATGGGAAAAACAAGTGGAAGAGGCTTTATACAGCAAAGTTTATGCCGTAGCTAGGCAAGGGTTGAGCAAGCAACTGCGAAAGGAAGCGTTTGAGGCTGTGAAAGATGAATGCCTACAAGGTTTGCTTGCAGAACAGGAAGTGGATAAGGATGATTTTACCACCTACTGCCATGCCATTGAGAAAAAGGCCATAAGAGCCTTGGTGTTGGAGGAGAGAGTGCGGCTAGATGGCAGAAAACTAGATGAAGTGCGCCCTATATGGATTGAGATTGACTACCTGCCCACTGCGCATGGTTCCGCCGTTTTCACCAGGGGAGAAACGCAATCGCTGACCTCTGTTACACTAGGTAGCAAGCTAGATGAGCAGCTGATAGACCGCGCTATGGAGAGTGGCTACAATAGATTTATGCTACACTATAACTTCCCAGGCTTCTCCACAGGCGAAGTAAAGCCCAACAGAGGTCCTGCCAGAAGAGAAATAGGCCATGGCAACCTTGCCATGCGCGCTTTGAAGAAAGTTTTGCCGCCCGAAGCAGAAAACCCCTACACACTTCGCGTAGTGTCTGATATTCTAGAGTCCAACGGATCCTCCTCTATGGCTACAGTATGCGCTGGCTCCTTGGCGCTCATGGACGCTGGAGTCCGTATAAAAGCACCCGTATCAGGCATTGCCATGGGCTTGGTAACAGACCCAGCAACTGGGAAACATGCTGTGCTCTCAGATATTCTGGGCGATGAGGACCACTTGGGGGATATGGACTTTAAGGTGGCGGGAACGCAGAAGGGCATCACGGCTTGCCAGATGGACATTAAAGTGGCTGGACTTTCCTATCAAATTCTAGAAGAAGCACTGCTGCAGTCCAAAGCTGGCCGCTTGCACATTCTGGAGGAAATGAACAAACAGCGCTCCACACCCCGGGAAGACTACAAGCCGCACGTTCCCAGAATAACAACCATGGAAATTCCCAAAGAGATGATTGGGGCGGTCATTGGGCCTGGCGGCAAGGTCATTCAAGAAATACAACGAGAAAGTGGCGCCACAGTGCTCATTGAAGAGGCCAACGGCGCAGGCATTGTTAAGTTCTTTGCCCCCGACCAAAAAACAATTGAAATAGCAGAGCAAATGGTAAGAGACCTGGTGGCTGAACCTATTGTAGGCGAAATATATAACGGCAAAATCAAGACCATCAAAGATTTTGGGGCCTTTGTAGAGTTTATGCCTGGAAAAGATGGATTGCTGCATATCTCCGAAGTACGATGGGAGCGTTTAGAAACCTTGGTAGATATACTAGAAGAGGGGGCAGCAATACAAGTAAAACTCACAGAAATCGATCCTAAAACAGGGAAGTATAGACTTTCCCACAAGGTTTTGTTGGAAAAACCTGAATGAGCTGCCAGCTAGTATGCAAGTAACCTTACGCTGCCTTTTCCCATGCCGAACGGAGTTGCTTGCCAAGTGCTCTTTTACCACAAACCGTTTACCTAAATTGCTCTTGCGCTTCAATCCCTACATTAAGCGCTTAGGCAACTAAGCCTGTATAGGCGCACAAATAGCCGATAATTGATCCAAAACATCCCCTATGAGACAATTAAAAATAAGCAAACAGATTACCAACCGAGAAAACCAATCGCTAGATAGATATCTGCAAGAGATTGGCAAGGTAGATTTGGTAACGGCAGAAGAAGAAGTGGTTTTAGCCAAGCGCATTAAGCAAGGCGATGAACAAGCCTTGGAAAAACTCACCACAGCCAACCTCAGATTTGTCGTATCAGTGGCCAAACAATACCAAAACCAAGGTTTGTCCCTAAGTGATCTGATCAACGAAGGCAATTTAGGATTAATTAAGGCAGCACAGCGTTTTGATGAAACGAGGGGATTTAAATTTATTTCCTATGCTGTGTGGTGGATAAGGCAATCTATCTTGCAAGCCCTGGCAGAACAATCCAGAATTGTCCGCTTGCCACTGAACAGAGTAGGTTCCCTGAACAAAATAGCCAGAACCTTTTCTGAGCTAGAACAAAAACTTGAGCGTGAACCTACCGTACAGGAAATAGCAGATGTCATGGAGGTGTCCTATAGTGAAGTCAGTGATACCATGAAGGTCTCTGGCCGCCATATTTCGGTAGATGCACCTTTTGTGCAGGGAGAAGAGAATAGCTTGCTGGACGTTTTGGAGAATGAATCTAACGAAAAGCCTGATGATGAATTGATGCAAGACTCTCTAAGGCAAGAGATTAAGCGCTCTTTGTCTACACTCAGTGAACGAGAAGCGGACGTGATCTTTTTCTACTTTGGTTTGGGAGGATTGCATCCTATGACCCTGGAAGAGATAGGCGTTCGGTTTAGTCTAACACGCGAACGGGTGCGCCAAATCAAAGAAAAAGGCATCAAGAAGCTCAAACAGGCCTCCCGTAGTGATATGCTAAAACCTTACTTGGGGGGCTAAATTATTTTTCTACTATGGACCAAGAAGTTGCAAATATGCTGATCATTGGCGCTGGCCCAGCCGGCTATACGGCGGCCATCTACGCTGCCTGAGCCGGGTTAAATCCTCTCCTCTACCAAGGGCACTCAATTATTTTTCTACTATGGACCAAGAAGTTGCAAATGTGCTGATCATTGGCTCTGGCCCAGCCGGCTATACGGCGGCCATCTACGCTGCCCGAGCCGGGTTAAATCCTCTCCTCTACCAAGGGCACCAACCTGGAGGCCAGCTCACCATTACCACAGATGTAGAGAACTATCCAGGCTACCCAGAAGGAATACAAGGCCCGCAAATGATGGTGGACTTCCAGCGACAGGCGGAGCGGTTTGGCACTGCCATCCATGCCGCCAATGTTACTGCGGTTGATTTCTCTACCTACCCACTCCAAGCCACCATCGATGGCCAACACACTGTAAAAGCCAAGACCGTCATTATTTCCACAGGGGCTTCCGCCAAATGGCTGGGGTTACCTTCTGAACAACGGCTTAATGGTCGGGGTGTTTCTGCCTGTGCTGTTTGCGATGGTTTCTTTTTTAAAGGAGAGCACGTAGCCGTAGCGGGCGGAGGAGACACGGCGGCAGAGGAGGCAGTCTACTTGGCCAATATCTGCGAAAAGGTATATATGCTGGTGCGTAGTGATAAAATGCGCGCCTCGGCCATTATGCAAAAGCGGGTGATGAGCAAACCCAACATCGAGGTGGTGTGGCAAACGGAGGTGGAAGAGATACTGGGAAAAGAGGCTGTAACAGGGGTGCGCATCATGAACAAGACAACCCAGAAGAGGCAGGAAATCCCACTCCAAGGCTTCTTTGTGGCCATTGGCCACCAACCTAACACAGCCATCTTTGAACCCTATCTTACCTTAGATGGGCAAGGTTATATTCAGACTACGCCGGGGACTACCCAGACCAATATTCCTGGAGTTTTTGCCGCAGGCGACGTGCAAGATACGGTGTATAGGCAAGCGGTAACTGCTGCTGGCACGGGGTGCATGGCTGCGCTGGATGCGGAGCGCTTTTTGGCTGCCCAAGAAGCATAATTTTCCCGTAGCGGCAAAAAGTACGATTGTCTTTATTTACCCCATAACCCCCCCTTAGTCACCCTTCAAAGCCATTTTTGCTAAAAAGTACGCCTCAAAAACCAGCTAACTTTTCTTACTGATTTTTGTTATTTTCGATATTACTAATTTTCGCTAATAACTGCCGCTGTAATTTGAGAACCGATAAATAGTTGACCGTTATGTTTGTTTCAAAAAAACAGGCTTTAAAAGACGTATGGGCTGTTTTTAACACAAGATTGCCTCCCGGAAACCACCTAACCTTTCTTAGTGAAAATCACTAAGAAAGGTTAGCACCATTTATGCGCCAAAGAATAGGGGCCTATAGCCTATAAAACAGCCACCAGGGGCCGTATAGGTTGTTTTATGCGCAAGGATACCTCTTGAAAATTGCGTAACGTTTCTTAGTGTTCTTCGTTATTTCGTGTTTTCTATAATATCCCCAATACAATCTGAGAGTCGCCAAAAAATATAGGGTTATCTTTGCCGCTAAAAATAGCCCATAATAGCTAGAAACAATGTTTTTTGTGCAAAAGCCCCCCCCTAAAACTCACCTAACCTTTCTTAGTGAAAATCACTAAGAAAGGTTAGCACTATTTATGCGCCAAAGAATAGGGACATATATCACCCAAAATAGCCCAGGAGAGGCGTATAAGGCCTATGTTCCTCCTTCTCTTCCGCCGAATCCTGCGTTGGATTTATTGCAACTAGAAGCGCCATTGAAGCAAGCCACCAAAGCGCTAGCTGCGCTCAAAAAGAACGCCAAGTCCATTCCGAACACCACGCTATTCTTGTACACGTATATTCAGAAGGAAGCTTTGCTCTCTAGCCAGATAGAAGGGACCCAAACTTCCTTTTCAGATCTTATACTGTTTGAACAGCAGCAAGAACCCAACGTTACGGTAGATGATGTAGAAGAGGTTTCTAACTATATTAAAGCCATTCAGCATGGCCTGAAGCGCCTAAAAAAGGGCTTCCCACTCTGCCTAAGACTATTGTGTGAGATACATGCTATTCTCCTTGCCGGTACCCGGGGTGCTAACAAGATGGCGGGGGAGTTTAGGCGCACACAAAATTGGATTGGGGGAACAAGGCCAGGTACAGCGCTCTACGTGCCTCCTCCTGTAGCGCATATGCTGGCATGTTTGGACAGGCTAGAAAGTTTTTTGCATGATGAAACTTTACCCACTTTGCTGAGAGCTGGGCTGGCGCACGTGCAGTTCGAGAGCATTCACCCCTTCTTGGACGGCAACGGCCGGCTGGGGCGCTTGCTCATTACCTTGATGCTTTGTGAGGGCAAACTGCTTAATAGCCCCATCTTGTACCTAAGCCTCTACCTGAAGCAACATAGAAAAGTTTATTACGCCCTTTTGCAGGAAGTGAGAACGACCGGAAATTGGGAGGCATGGCTCATCTTTTTCCTAGAGGGTGTTACTACCACCAGCAACCAAGCCACTAAAGCCACCCAAGATATAGACCGCCTCTTCCGCGCAGACCAGGAGAAGATCAACAGGCTGGGGCGTTCCCGCTTTACCTGCGACCAAATATTTACTTACCTCAAACGGCTACCACAAGCATCTGTAGCAGTTATAGTAAAACAGCTAGCCATTACACCGCCCACAGCGCGCAACGCCCTCAATAAATTACTTGAGGCAGGTATCTTAGAAGAAATAACAGAAAAGAAACGGGACAGGGTGTATGTTTATCGCAAATATCTGGATATACTCGAGGAGGGGACGGAGCCTTTTGCCCCAAAGCAAAGAGGGCAAGAACGTTCAGCGCCTTTGTTGGGGGTAGTTCCTGAGCTACATCACACTACAATGGCTTTTTAGTGCACTGAAAGTAGATGCCTCAGCAATGCAAAAATAACTTGATCCGCATGTTGTCCCCATAACGCACAGCATGAGTACATTATTTTGAATTTCTATCGTAGCTTCGCACCCCTATTACATCCCAATACATCCAAAGAGCATGATGCTACAAATCAACAACCTCAAAGCTTCTACGGAAGCGCAAGAAATCCTAAAGGGCATTGACCTATCTGTGCAAGCAGGTGAGGTGCACGCCATCATGGGCCCCAATGGGGCTGGCAAGAGCACCCTAGCCAATGTGCTGGCAGGCAGGCAGGGCTACACCGTTACAGAAGGCAGTGTCAGTTTTTGTGACAAAGAGCTATTGGCCTTGGCCCCAGAGGAGCGGGCAGCAGCTGGCTTATTCTTAGCCTTCCAATACCCAGTAGAAATCCCAGGCGTAAGCACGACCAACTTCCTAAAAACAGCGGTGAATGAGCTTAGGAAGCAGCGAAATCAGCCACCACTAGATGCTGTAACTTTCTTGGCACTGTTAAAAGAAAAGATGGAAGTGGTAGATATTGATCCTGCGCTGGCCCGCAGGGCACTGAACGAGGGATTTTCTGGCGGAGAGAAAAAGCGCAATGAAATTCTGCAAATGGCGATGCTAGCGCCCAAGCTGGCGGTGCTGGACGAAACAGACTCAGGGCTGGATGTTGATGCGCTGAAGGTTGTAGCCAGCGGCATCAATCAACTACGGACCAAAGAGAATGCGACTATCCTTATTACGCACTATCAGCGGCTACTAGATTATGTGGTTCCCGACTTTGTGCATGTCCTCTATGATGGCCGAATTGTCAAGTCTGGCACCAAGGAGTTGGCAAAAGAACTGGAAAAGAAGGGATATGATTGGGTGAAGTGAGTTATTAAGTATTAGCGATTGATTATTAGTTATTAAACGCAAAATAAGTAAATACCATGGGAGCATTTTTACACATAGGCATCAGGATGGACATGACGATGTCCACAGATCACTCGCGCGATGAGATTGTTGCGCAAATAAAGGATGAGATTGATCTCAACAACTATGATTATAAGGGAATTGTGGAGGGACGGCATTATTGGGCCATTAAGCCATCGTTGTTTGAGGGGGAAGCGTTCTGCGATTTCTTAAGGACCCAATACAAAGCTTTTGGGTATGCGAATGCAACCACCGAGGAAATGATAGAAAAGCTCAAAAAGGCAAAGGGGAAGGAGGAGTTTATGCGATTGGTGGAAGAAAACGAGGTGGGTGACTGCTACCTCTTGCAACATGAACGTTGCTATGTTGGTGGTATTGCTATTAGTTACCCGATGATATCGCTCTTTAGCGAGGGTAAGTTCTTAATGGAAGAATATCAAGGCACCTTGGCCTATGCTCAGCATATGGCCCGGTTGCAAAGAGACAAATACCCTATCGCAGATTGCTTGTGCTATACGATATACTAGCGGGATTTTGTGATTTACGCAATTTTCTATACTTTGCCTCCGGCAGCTACCGGAATGCGCTGTGATTGATTCGTCAACAAAAAAATGAAGGACATGACTGAACAAGAAAATTCATTGGTACATCAGGAAAAAGCAATATATAAAGCGTTTTTATGCGCCGAGCAGAAGGATTCCGCTACGCTAGAAGATTTCTTTAGCAAGCTGCTAAAGAGAGAAGTGCGCATCAAAGCCTGCCTTGGTAGTGTTATGGATAGCATTGGGGCGCTTGAAACGGCTGGCACTGTGGACCTGCTGGTGCGCACCTCAGACGATCAATATATTATGCTGCAATTGTTAACGCAGGAAGATAAAAAAATCTACCACAAGCAGATGCAGTTCAAAGCAGCAAGAATAGTGGTGGCTGAGACTGATAGGAAACCTCGCTTTCCCGACAAAGCCGTCAAAGTTTTTGTCATCAGTGTTGTGCTATGCGATACACCCGCCATTAGCTGCGAAACGCACGAAATGCATGTGGAGGGGGAAGATGGAAAACGTGTAGAAAGAGAAGAAGAAAGGTTGGCTGATAGGACAAGCGCATGCTGTGGTGGTGAGGAATACCTCTCGGAGCTTTTCTCCACCTACCATATAGCCCGTGTGGATGCGTCAGAAAAATGCTATCAGGATGGCCTAGCGCACTGGTCACAATACCTGAGTGAAGCATGCGAAAACGCAAAGAAAGCCGCTGCCGCC
>CAJQOF010000134.1 GCA_905479855.1 uncultured Cytophagales bacterium | reverse complement strand
ATCTGGGTCTTCGCCATCAGGCAAGAGGACAATCTTGACATTAAGCCCCTTTGCTAGCACCATATCAACGCCACGGAGCGATGCTTTGATGCCTGCTGGGTCCCCATCAAACAAAAGGGTAATATTCTTGGTAAACCTGCTGATCAGTTGAATCTGCTCCTCGGTCAGTGAAGTGCCCGAAGAGGCCACCACATTCTCAATACCAGCCATGTGTAGCCCAATAACATCGGTATACCCCTCTACGAGGTAGCAGTTGTCTTCTTGCCTAATCTGCTGCTTGGCTTGGAAGATGCCATAGAGCACATCGCTCTTGTGGTAAATAGAAGTCTCTGGCGAGTTGATGTACTTGGGTTGGTTGCTGTCCGCCTTTAGTATGCGGGCCCCAAAGGCAATCACCTTGCCCGATACATTGTGGATAGGGAACATTACCCGGCCCCTAAAGCGGTCGTAGGTTTTGTCCTCCTTTTGAATAATAAGCCCCGCCTTTTCTAGGAGGACGTCTTCATATCCCTTTTTCTTTGCATACTGATGAAAGGCCTCCCAGCTATCTGGGCTATAGCCCAGCGAAAAGTGCTTGATAAAAACCTCTGGAATGCCCCGCTTTTGGAAGTAGCAGAGGCCTGCATGCTTTCCCTCTGGGTGGTTCCACAGGGCATCTACATAATAGTCCTTGGCCAGGTTGAGCAGAATGTATAGGCTGTCTTTTTCGTGTTGCTGTTGTATTTCCTCCTCCTGTGGTTCAGACGCTTCTATGGCAATGCCGTACTTATTGGCCAGGTACTTTACTGCATCCACAAAGCTGACGCCCTCTATCTCGCGCACAAAGGTGATGGCATCACCAACTGCACCGCATCCAAAGCACTTGTAAAAGCCTTTATCAGGCGATACGGAAAAGGAAGGCGTTCTCTCTTGGTGAAAGGGACAGCATGCCCACAGGTTTTGCCCCTTTTTCTTGAGGGCGACAAAATCACCCACTACTTCCTCTATATGGACGTGGTGCTGTACTGCTTGTAGGGTTGTTTGGCTGATGGGCATTGGTTGGTGGGCTTTGGGAAGTGTTCGTTACTGCTGCGCTGGAGATTGCTTGTGTGCAATAATTATTTTTAGCGCCTCGAGCAAGGCTTTTTTCGGCAAGTCTCTGAGCTTGAGGTATTCAACAAGAAGATCTATTGCTGCATACTCCACCACTAAAGAAAGAAGGTCTTTGGAAAAATTGGTTGTTTGCAGTATTACCGCACAGGGTTGGTGAAGCTCCAAAAGACTGTCATAGATCTTAGTAATGCAGTGTTCATGGCAACTACTTAATGGAGCAAGTGTGGTTTGATCAAATGTTGTATTTACTTGCTGAAAATGGAATAATTTAAGTAATAACAAGGAGGAATTCTGGGTGCTCAAGTAGGCAAAAGAAATGGGCCCATCATGCTTCCAACTATTACTACCCGTTTTCCAAAAGTCATGTGTAAAACAAAATACTTCATATTTATAGTCAGATAGGCTTTTTAGTACAGCGATAGGTATACTTCTCCTCAATAACGTTACTTGCGGCGGAGTTATCGATGTGATGACCTCAAGATGCTCGTGCTGTGCAGCAGCACCTCTTGTTAGTAGTAGATCTATTATTTCGTCATTTTCGTAACCGGTACGATAAGACTCTTTATTTAAAACCTGCATAATGGCAGTACAACCAAAATTATCTTTTGCTGCAATATTGGCTTTGTTATCTAGGAGTTTCTCTACTAAGTTGATCACATGGAGCTTGTCATTAAATATAGAAGCCGTTAGGGGGGTATCTCCGTTATTGTTTTTTGCTTCAAGATTAGCGCGGCTGTGCAATAAAAATTTTATGGTTTTGTCGTTAGTAGCACCATCAAGCAGATGCAAGACAGTATCTCCATTCTTATTTTTCGCTGCTATATCGGCCTTTTTATCTAATAGTATCTCTGCTATTTTTCTGTTGCCTGTTTGTATGGCATTCATCAAGGCAGTACTTCCATTATTATCCTTCGTTTCAATATTGGCTTTGTTATACAGTAAAAGGGATAGTAGTTCTTCTTGCTGTTCTTCATATTTCTCATCCTCCTCATAATCCGTAGTTACAATTTCCATAAAAAGGTTATACCCATATTGAATATTTACTATGGGCGCTACACTAGCCCCTCTATTCGATAGTATTTTCGCAATGTCATCTTCAGAACAAAAAAAAGCATGCATTAATGGGGTATGTTTTCCACAGTCAGGGTCTCGCGTCATCATTGTTGCTTCAATATCAGCGCCATTATCTAGGAGCATTTCTACTAATGCACTATTGCCACGCTCAATGGCATGAAATAGTGGATTGTATCCACATTTATCTCTTGCTTCAATCTCAGCACCGCTCATTAGAAGCATTTTTGCGGAGACGATATCGTTCTTATAACAGGCCAAAGTGAGTGGGGTTTTTCCTTCTTTGTCTCTTGCTTCAATATTGCTTTTCTTAGCGAGGAGCGAGTCTAATTCTTTTTCTAAACTAGTTTTAAGGTACGCTGTATTGGGGTCTGCATCCTGCTCCAATAACCGTGCAACAGTTGGCACATTGCCACGCTGGGCTACTTTCGGCAATGCTTCTGGAGGATGGACGTGGCTTATAGGTGTTTGGTGTGGCATATCCACGCCACTTAATAATGTGCTGGTTGGTTGCGTTAATTTTTGCGCCATCTCTGCGGGCAACGTTTCTTGTGCGCCTAGCAACCCTTCTTTTCGCTTTTGCTCATTGGGGGGGCTTTTGTATTCATCTCCTTCCATTTTGCGATCTATGCCATCGCAATTTTGTAGGGCTAGGCTAACCAGTAACCATAGGGCAATAAGCTTGGGTAGCGAGGTGGTTGGGGCTATTTTTTTGGTTGGTTTTTTTTGTTCCTTAATCATGTTCGTTCATCTTTTTTCGTATGCAAAAGTGTACACTAAAATCTTCTGTCTATAGGTTACCACATTATTTTTCTGCTTTTTCGCGCTAAATGTTGCGTGGAAGTGTTACTTTCGCATCAGTTCTCTTGTATTTAAGTGAGAGGAGAGATGGGTGAGTGGCTTAAACCAGCAGTTTGCTAAACTGCCGTGCGCTTTTGTGCACCGGGGGTTCGAATCCCCCTCTCTCCGCCAATGGTGGGTGTTTTAACCGCTAAATGCCGCGTCGTGCTTAGCCTGTTCACAACAACAACCCATCTTATCCTAAATCCTTCCGCTTTTTCTCCTTCTTCTCTCCAGCAGCAATAAAGAGCCGCTGCAGCGTGATACACCTATCAACTTCCTATTTTTTTGGCGTTGTGCGGCATAAACCTTTCACATTGGTTCGTGCGAGATAATGTTGCTCTTTTTCTTGCAATGCGCATGTGATCCATCTAACTTCGCATGCCAAGAAAAACTTAAGGGTCACTCTGCTGGTCATTAATTATTCTTATCGGTTGTTATAGTAGTCTTTAAATACGTTCCCTTATCTTTGTGGTGGAGGATATTATACCGACTTTAGGGGGCAGTATCTTTATGCATCGTACAATGAGTAACCTTACTAAACTACCAATTTCAGTCATAAAAGCGTTGCGCAAGCTGGGTGAAGATATTAATGATGCTCGCCGCCGCCGGCGCATCACGCTTAAGCTTATGGCAGAACGTGCCGGAACTTCGCGGGCAACGATGGGGAAGATTGAAAAAGGTGATCCAACAACATCAATTGGCGGCTATGCTTCGGCGCTATTTGTGTTGGGTATGACGAATCGGTTGCATACGCTAGTGGATGCTGCTGCTGACCTTACTGGTCGTGAACTAGAAGACGAAAGATTACCACAACGGGTGCGTTTGCCAAAAACGCACACAAAATGAAGATGATGCGTAACAGGGAGGTAGTTGTTTCCATTTCACTTGGCGGAGAAAATATCCGCCTTGGAAAGCTATGGCTGCATGCCCGAGAGGGTAGGGAAGGCGCATCGTTTGTCTATGAGAAAAAATGGCTGAAGCATCCGGAAAGATTTGCGCTGGAACCCGCGTTGAAGCTAACAGAAGGTGCCTTTTATACGCAAGCTGGCATGAGCCTATTTGGGGCCATTGGCGATTCTGCGCCGGACCGTTGGGGGCGTGTGCTTATGCGCCGGGCTGAGGTAGCAAGGGCTAAAAAGGAAAAATCTACTCCTAGAACGCTACTGGAGGCAGATTATTTACTTGGTTTGAATGATGAGGCAAGGCAAGGAGCATTGCGTTTTTCTCTACTACCTGACGAGCATATATTCTTAGCGCCCAAAGATGAGACAGCCATTCCGCCACTCGTTTATCTCCCTCAGCTGTTATCGGCTACAGAGCGCTTTACTGAGGATAATGAAACGAAAGAAGATTTAAGGCTACTCTTAGCGCCAGGGTCATCCTTGGGGGGGGCCAGGCCCAAAGCATCTGTTCGCGATAGAGATGGAAGCCTTGCTATTGCCAAGTTTCCCAAGAAAGACGATGCGTATAATGTGGTTACATGGGAAGCAGTTGCATTGGCGTTGGCGGAAAGTGCAGCCATTCAGGTGCCGCTATGGCGGCTAGAGACGGTACTCGGAAAGCCTGTTTTGATCATTAAACGGTTTGATCGCGGTGCGCATGGAGAGCGCATTCCTTTTCTCTCTGCAATGAGCATGCTTGGTGCAGAGGATAGCGAGCAGCGTAGCTATCTTGAGATAGCCTACGCACTGGCCCAGAATGGTGCAGCGCCTGAAGAAGATATGGCTGAGTTATGGCGACGTATTGTCTTTACTGTTATGATTGCTAACACGGATGACCACTTGCGAAATCATG
>CAJQOF010000133.1 GCA_905479855.1 uncultured Cytophagales bacterium | reverse complement strand
GATGCAATTACCCAAGTAGGCTAACATTAGGATACGCACCTCTCTGGGCAGTGCATCAAAATGCTCCCTAAAGATAGGTGTATGCAGAGCATCTGCAAAACCTTTGTAGGGATCTTGCTTACTGGTGGCGTGTAATGCCTCAAAATAAAAGCCGAGTTCAGGATCTCTGTAAATGGCATCGACGGCCATCTTGGGGACGTTGAGCAAGGTAAATGGGGCCATGTAGAGGTACTCTTTGGCAAGTGCTGGATTGGTGTAATAGTCTTCCAAGGCTGTAGAATAGTGCCAAGGCGCTTTGCCATTGTAGATAACAATGGGCACTATAATAGGCAGCTGCTTATGCCCTTGTTTTAAGTGAGCTTTCATGACTGCTACCATGTACTCTAGCAGCCGAAAAGGCATTTGCGCATGGGGGTTGCGCTGGTGCTCACTCATGATGAAAAAGTACCCCATTTGGCCATTGCGCAGCGGGCACTTGTAAAGGACATCGTTGTAGAGACTAATCCCTTCGTCACTAATGTGCTTACTTTCCACAAGTAGTAGCTTCTCTAGTTGGGCTAGTTGGCGTATGGGTTTCGGGAGATAACGGCCAAAGAAGACTTTCGCCATCTCTTTGCGGCTCATTATTTGGTAGAAGAAATCATTGTGCGGCGTTCTATTGGCAAGCATACGGGGTATCTTTTTGGTTCCCCTAGAGAAGCCTATTTTCTCCCCTCTGGCGTAGCATAAATTTTCCGAGACGCCAACGCTAGAATCATTTCGTACTCCGCTGCATTGAGCTCGCTGGTGAAATAGTGGGCAGGGTTGACTCTCTTTTTGTTCTTGATCACTTCATAATGCAAGTGCGGTGCTGTAGAAATTCCGGTGCTACCCACATAGCCTATACACTCTCCTCTCTTTATCCGCTGTCCTGCCTTTACTTTAAACTCCTTCATGTGGCCATATAAGGTAAATAAACCATAGCCATGGTCAATGACAACCTGGTTGCCATACCCGCCAAAGTTTTTCTTGGCAAGCTTTATTGTGCCATTTCCAGTAGCATAGATAGGCGTTCCCTTAGGCGCCGCAAAGTCAATCCCTGTATGCATCGTTGGGATTCTATGGATAGGATGCAAACGCATACCAAATGGGTCTGAAATCCGCTTGAGCCCTTTGTTAGAGATAGGCTGAATAGCAGGAATGCAGGCCAACATTCTTTCTTTTGCCTTGGCCAGCTTGGTCAGCTCGTCGTATGACTTAGACTGAATATACAGCTCTCGTTTTAGTTGGTCTGCCTTTTTGAGCGTAGTGGCAATAAGCACACTCTTGTTGGTAAGCTCTTGGTAGCGATTGGTACCCCCAACACCTGCCTTCCTCACAGCAGCAGGAATAGGCTCTGTTTCCAAGATAGTACGGTAGAGATTATCATCCTGGTCTTGTAGGTAAGCCAGCACCCGACCGCTTTTGTCTATTTCTTGCTGAATTCTTTCGTAGTGGAGTTGAAGCAAGGCATTCTCTTCTTTTAGTTGGATTTCCTTGGGAGAATCAAAATAAGTAATGTAGCCCCAGAAAATACCGATGGCCACCACAAAAGAGAGTGCCAAAAACCCTAAAGCGTCAAAAAATATATCCCATTTAGACGTTTTAATTTTCTCGTAATTACAAGTTCTTGTATCGTAATAGTACTTTTTTCGCCTCATAGTATACCTAGGTAGCCTGGATTGTCGTAATTTCGTCCCTCAATTTGAAAGCGCAAGATAGGCAGCAATGTACATCTGCAGCAAATTCGACACGCATACGGAGCCTTCTTTTTAAAAACTTACGGAATGAAATCAGCAATAATCAGAGAACAATTTATTAATTTTTTTGAGAAAAAAGGCCATAAGCACGTAGCGGCAGCCCCCATTGTGAACAAGGAAGATGCCACATTAATGTTCACCAATGCGGGCATGAATCAGTTCAAAGATTTCTTTCTGGGCAACCAGGCGCCCCCCTACCAGCGGGTCACTACCGCCCAGCCTTGCCTGCGCGTGTCGGGCAAACACAATGACTTGGAAGAGGTGGGGCAGGACACTTACCACCATACACTCTTCGAAATGCTGGGGAACTGGTCGTTTGGCGATTTCTTTAAGAAAGAAGCCATTGATTGGGCTTGGGAACTGCTTACGGAAGTGTACAAGCTGCCTAAAGAGCGGCTCTATGTGACCTTTTTTGAGGGGGACAGCCAGGACCAATTGGGGGCAGATGAAGAGACTCGGGCTATTTGGGCAAGACATTTAGCCGCGGATAGCATTTTACCGTGCACCAAGCAGGATAACTTTTGGGAGATGGGGGATACTGGCCCTTGCGGCCCTTGCACAGAAATTCATGTGGACATTCGGCCAGATGCGGAGCGCCAGCAAGTACCGGGGCAAACATTGGTGAATAGGGACCATCCGCAGGTGATTGAGCTATGGAACTTGGTGTTTATGGAATTCAACCGCTTGGCTACGGGAGCGCTGGAACCATTGCCTGCCAAACATGTGGATACAGGCTTGGGGTTGGAGCGTTTGATGATGGTGCTGCAGGCCAAGGACTCCAACTACGATACTGATCTTTTTTCCCCGCTTATTAAGGCGATTACTACCGCAGCGGGGCGGG
>CAJQOF010000132.1 GCA_905479855.1 uncultured Cytophagales bacterium | reverse complement strand
GAGCGACGCCTTGTACATGCTACCTTGTCCCCATTGACAACCAATGTAAGGGATGCATTGATATCCTTCAAGCCATTCAAACGCGGAGACAAATATAAAAATCGAAAGTATCATGAATTTGGATGGGGTGAAAAGGTGCTCACAGAAAAGAATTCCAAAAATCCAACAACCTTATGGTTTTGTTTGTCATGAAACTGACATGTTCGTTTTTATGATCGATAAGAATGGTAATCAATTTCACAAAAAAAAATGTGCGATTAACAACAACCCGGGAGCGACTCATTGACCGCTTAGTTCGAGAAATGGAATACTAATGTCCACGCTCATTACTCAACAATATATATAATTAATTTCCTATCTTGTACGTCCAAAAATGATTTAGAATGGTTTTGAGCTTATCACCTAGATGGCAATCACAACTTGTACCTCAAGTTTCATGGTTGTAGATAATAAGCCGATACAATAGAGGCTGCACATCATTATATTAGATTATTCCTATGTAACTTGGCCCATGCAATAATAGCAGCTGCAGGTTCACTGGATATTTATTAGATCTTGCCTATCCTTTTTGTTTCGCTTCGCGATGACATGGCGGTAAGGAGACTTGGTGATGTTCTGCTTTACATTACTCGAAATCTTCTGTCTACTTCCTGATTGTTTTTGTGACCAATAGGAGTACTAAATTGGAAAACTCCATTCTAGCTTCGTCCGGATGGAATTGGAACAAGGAAGAGACTGCCGCGGAAAATCAGACCTTCCACTGGCTCTCATCTGCAAAAGTCATGCAACTGGTATCTGGTATCCGATAATATTCTTTCTCTAACCCGCCAATAAAACGGATGAATTTACATGGAACTTGGCTGTTGCATGTGCACAACAAGTAGAGTAAGCTATACGGTTCTGATGACATTAACTCCGCATCATTCGATGGAAAGGATGGGGGAGGTAAAGGCACAGGCTCGGTCCCGACTTCATTAGTATTTTCCTTCTTTGGAAATTAGTGCCGGAGGGAAAGATATGTTCGTTTCTGCGGAAGCCTTTGATAAGAGTGCCGATGACGGTCTCAATGCGCTTGCTGCATATTTGTCAATATTTGACGAAACCATAGAAATTGAACGGGGTCTTTTGGTGCGATAAGTATAGAGACTATCTCAAACATCGCTTAGACGACCACCATTGGAATTATTGGTTAATCAATGGTTGGAAGTCAGTGGGAAGGAGGGATGTTAGATGTGAGGACGACGGTGATGCATCGTTGCTCATTGATGCAGCATGATTTTGATACGAGAGATGCGTAGTTTCTGTCAAAGGAAACGAGGGAATCTGGGCGAATATGGATGCGTGGTGCGGGCTCTCTCTCTAGCTAGAGAGAGAGCGGGTGGCGAGCAGGGTTTCGGTCTGTATGTCCATAGGCCAATGGGCCATGGGTACTGTATTGCACGTGTGTACCGGTGTATATGTACCGTTGTATACGTACCGTTGTACCTTTCCTTCACCTTTCTGAAAATGTACTAAATCCTTGACAATTTTTCAAATTATTCCGTTGCAGTGAGACAACGGATATAATTACGAGTTATTTACGGTTATCCGCGCGGTCCTGTAAAGGCGTTTGCTCTTGTCATTTCCATGCGAAAAAAAGCGCGAAAATTATTTAAAGTAATAAAAAAAGTTGCAAAATCACTAACTATCAACTAGTAAGCATACAACTTTCCGTGAAGTAATATCGTAATCGTGGTTTTAGAGTTGTGCAAATCGACGGGTTCGCTGAGTAAACCCCGAAAATATTTAACACTCCAGAAAAAATCACATCAGGTAAGAAAGCTACGGAGCTCGTAATCGATAAAAACTCTTCTGACTTTTCGCCCGTTGGAAAAAGAAAGGTTTTTTTTTATTTAGAACTCTATGTAAATTTCACTAAAGCAAGAGGTACTACTGAGATTTGACGAGTTATTGGGAGAGTATTTTTGTGTCTACCCTTTTTGAAATAAAACAAAGAAGCAAATAGTGCCCTACTCTTTAGGAGCAGGGGGATAAATAATCAATTTCTACTAAGTTCTTAATAAGTGTATGGAAGCCTAAGGCTATACTCATGTCTACATGGCGAGTTACCACTTGGGGGCTGGTATGTAGTAGATACCTATCTCTGGCCTTGGAGGGCGGGAGTCTGTTGCTCCAGAATGTTCTGGTGCTGGTAGAGCTGCACATCAGGTTTCCCTGATGCGAGTAACAATAAGAAAAAAAGGGGGAAAAAAAGGGTGTTGAAACCTGTTTTTATGCTCTGAGGAATCTGTCAAGGGTTGTCTGAGAATCTGAGGGTGGAACTGCTTTGCTGTGGATCCATTTGCTGAGGTCTCTGTTTGATTTCTTGATGATGTCTTCAATATTGTTGTCTTCTTGGAGCTGTCTAACTTTAGTTTGTGCTTCATGGATAAGGGATTGTCTTGCTCTTCCGGCTTCTACTCTCTTTAGCCAGTATCGCAGTGCTTTTAGGTTGTCTTGTAGTCTTGTTTCTACTTTTTTCTTGAAATGGTCCTTCATAAATTGGTCTGTTTCATTGTCAAATTTGTGATACTCCTTTCTGACTAGGTGGTGCACATGGGCCGTTAGAGCTAATTTCGAATGTTGTATAGGAGTTCCGTGTGCCACTGAGTTTCTATCGTTCCAGATCTTGAGGGTGAATTCGATTAAGAATCCGATTACTTTTTTCCGCCAACTTTTCCATTTCATCATTGGTGTTGCATCTTCCGAAGGTGGTTGTCTTTCGAAGTGATTGAGCTGGGGCTGGAATAGGTCTTTTATGACTCTACCTTTTAGGAGATGGTTGATTCCGATTGAAGTTTGGTCTGTAATTGCCTTTTTGATGCTGTTTGCTCTTTCCGAGTTGAAGGCTGGGGAAAATGGATCGGTGATTGTGATGTTGCAATGAATGGAGATGGCTTCGATCATGGCTCGTCTTAATGAAGGGCATGTGTTGGCTTGTTGAAGGTTGACTGTTAGTTCATTTAGGTGAATTGCTAATTCCGACTTGCATTCGCAAAAATGTATGGCTGATTCTTGTTGTCCGCACT
>CAJQOF010000131.1 GCA_905479855.1 uncultured Cytophagales bacterium | reverse complement strand
ATCCGCACTGCTGATGGAAAGCAACATGTGCTTGAACCGGTGGAAAATATCAACGCAATTTCTTTTCAGGTGCTGGAGCAGCGTATGGTGCTAGAGCTAAGCAAATCTTTGCTGAGAGTGGCGCTTAAAAAAGTGATTGAGTACCAGGTTAGGCAACAAAACGAACTATTGGGGGCTATTGTGGGAGGAGCTAACTTTATTACGGAGAAGGCAGATACTAGAAATTGGCAGACGCTCCCGCATAGCATCTACTACAAACGCATTAAGCTACCTGAAGGAAAACATCAAGTAAAATTCAAGGCATTCTCTCAGCGGCGGCCGCATACTACCCCTCAGTGTCAACAATTTAGCTTTGACATACGCCCCAACCAAACAATATTCCAGGTGGTAAATTCGCTGGTGACGGCAAAGGATTGAGTGGGCACCCACCGAAAACCGTACGGCCTAGACTATGCTGAACGCGATTCAAAAAGCTACTTCTACTCGCTCTAAAAAGCGCTATTGAGGCCCCAAACCCTTTTTTATGCCGCAGTACGCCTTGCTCTTACAACAGAGATGCGTATAATGACCGAAGCTTATGGAAAAAAAGAACGCTCCTCACCAAAAGAAGTTTCCCTTTAATATCCATCACCCCTTCGATGGTTTTGCCAAGTACGTATTTGGCGATCCTGATTTTATGCGTCTCTTTTTGCTGTCATGTATTAGCAGGGGAGACATACCTAAAGCATGGTTCCGGCATGGGGTGCCCACAAAGCTTACGTGCGTCAAAACCAACTATGTAAAAGAAGATTTGAGTCAAGAATACATAGACCTCCTTTTTTGTGCGGCCAATGGTGAAGATGGCAGTAATTTGTACATTCATCTCGAGATTGCCGTTGCGCTGAAGGGGGATGAGTTGCGCAGACTGCATGGCTATAAGGGGCATGTTTTTCGCTATGCAGCAGCTGAACAGAAAAACAGGAAGGTAGACAACACGGGGTTGGCACCTGTGTTGCAAATCTTTCTTTACATAGGCCCCGAGTGTAAGAAGTCAAAAGCATTGGTGGAACACGCCAAGCCCTCGCAACAGCTGGACAGCGGTGCTGACTATAGCGTAGCCTTCGTCCCACTAGATCAGCACACCAATGAAACGCTCCTAGAAAACAATATCACCGGGCCGGCAGAGGTCTTAATGAAACACGCGCCCAAGAGAAAACTATTGGCTTTCTTTAAGGAAAATCCTAACTTTGTCGCGCGATTGAGAGAGGCAGACTATTGGGAAGTGGCCGCTTATTTAATGGGCGCTTTAGAACCCAAACCGAAAAGACGCAGGAAGCTGTTGCGTCTCTTTCTTAATTCGAAAACCGAAAAAGTTGAAGATATGATGACTAGCTTTTTGAATCCTGCTGTGGGTATAATACAACGGGAGAGTAAACGAGAGGGTAAACGAGAGGGTATACAGCAAATGATACTCGCCATGGCCGCAGAAGGCGTGAGCAAAGCGTTGCTCGCCAAAGGTGCAAAACGCTCTGTAAGCGAAATTGAAAGTATTTTGGTGGCTGGCTAAACTATGTTTTCCTCCCCTTCAAGAGCATAGGGGGATTTGCTGCGTTATGGCTGCAGCCAATTTTTCAGCCTCCTCTTCTCCCCTAGCCTCGGCATAGAGCCGAATAATCGGCTCCGTATTAGACCTCCTCAAGTGAACCCACCCGTGCTCAAACATAATCTTTAAGCCATCCTGGGTGTTGATGGGGTAATTGCTGTATTGCTGCTTGAGTCCGTCTAAAATCACCGTTAAGTCCTGCTCCGGTGCCAGCTGAATTTTTTGCTTTACCATCACATAATTAGGATAGCGCGCGCGCAATGCCGAGGCTTCCTTGCCCGAGCGTGCTAGGTGAGAGAGCAGGAGGGCAATACCCACCAGCGCATCACGGCCGTAGTGTAGTGAAGGATAAATAACGCCGCCATTTCCTTCCCCCCCAATCACTGCTTGAGTGGTTTTCATCTTGGCTACCACATATTGTTCCCCCACGGGTGTGCTGGCATACTGGCCGCCATGCTGCGCAGTAATGTCTTTCAGCGCTTGCGAAGAAGACAAATTAGCCACCGTATTGCCCGGCGTGTGGCCCAGTACATAATCTGCAGCGGCAACCAGGGTGTATTCTTCCCCCCAAGGAATGCCTTTTTCATCAATAATCACCAGCCGGTCTACATCGGGGTCTACGGCCATGCCTAGATCACACTTACCGGCTTTTACAACGGTGCATAGTGCTGTAAGATGGGCGGATAGCGGCTCTGGGTTGTGTGCAAACTGGCCGTTGGCCACACAATTCAACTCCTCAATGTGCGTAACGCCTAGCGCTTGGAGCAGTCTAGGCACCGCAATACCTCCAGTAGAGTTTACCGCATCGATGGCTATCTTGAAGTTGCTACGCCGAATGGCGGCTGCATCTACCAAGGGAAGCGCTAAGATTTGCGCAATGTGTTGGTCTATGTAGTCCTCTCTGGTTGTATGCTGCCCCAGCTGCTCAGTTGGTACAAAGGTGTGGTCGTTTTGTTGGGCTAGTGCAAATACCTCTTCAGCAGAAGCTGGGTCAATAAATTCTCCATCTTGGTTAAAGAGCTTCAGGGCATTCCACTCCGCCGGGTTATGGCTGGCGGTGATGACAATGCCGCCGCATGCTTTCTCTTGTTGCACTGCGATGGCTACGGTGGGGGTGGTGGAGAGGCCGAGATCGATGACATTGATGCCCAGGCTTTGCAGCGTACCGGTTACGAGTTGGGTAATTACAGGGCCAGAGGGACGCGCATCTCTACCAATAATCACCGTTTTGGCACTTGGTTGCTGTTTTATCAGCCATCTGCCAAAGGCAGTAGTGAGGGCTACTATGTCGATGGGGGTAAGGCTCTCCCCTACTCGGCCGCCAATGGTGCCGCGAATACCGGATATGGATTTTATGAGGGGCATTTGTTGTGTTATGGGTGATCAATTATTGGTTATCAGTACCTTTTTTTATGGCTATGCAAAGCAGGAAGAGAATCATGCAACAAAAAAATTACCTAGTAACTCGTTGCTGTGCGTAGTTTGTAACTACGCACCAAAGCCAACATCTAGTTGATAAACAGTACCTCCAACAAGCCCACAACAGTCAAAGCAACAAAGTGAATACCTGCTGTATTGTCGATGCTGTAGCCGGCTCTTGGCCTATTAGTTCGTAGAAATGTCTTCCATCAGCTTAAGAATCTCATCTGGCATCAAGATGCTTTCCTTGTCCGTATTGACCAAATAGACCAGAATTAAATCTTGCAATGGATATGGCATATTGCGTAAGATAAGTGCCGCCGCTAAGTTTTTTGAAATTACAGGAAGGTATTCACTCAACTGCAAATGATAGTGTGCTGCTGCTCCATAATCCATTGAAAGCTCAGCTACATTGGTTGCTTGTACATAAGCATCTACAAAGGCTGGATGTAGCTTGATCGCTTGCTTATAGTGCGCTTGTGCTGCATCATACTTTTCCTGGGCAAAGTCTAAATTGCCTAGTTGGTAGTGTTCATGGTGTGTCAATACTTCCAGATTCTCTTGATCAAGAGTACTACTTTCATGTAACACATTCCCGTTGCCGTCTACATAAGATAAACGGCAAGGAAGCCTTTCTATAATAATCTTTTTTTTAGTGGTGTCAATAGCGTCTTGCTGTTTTCTCAAGGCATCCAAAACAGTTTGGGCTTCAGATAATAAACAGTTAATTCTCGTTGCTATCCCAAATTCCTTCGTGCCGTTATGGTTGTCTCTCTGTTCTTCCAAGCTATCGGCAGCAGTTTTCCACAAATGGCCTGCCTGCTTCCAATAGCTTTTGGCGCCAGCAAAATCATTCAACAGGTTGGCCATGCTCCTTGCCTTCAGATAAGCCTCGTAAAAGTCTGGCTGCAGCTGTATCGCCTTATCATAGTGTTCTCGTGCGTCTTGGTACTTTCTCTCCACAAAGTCTAAATTACCCAGCTGGTAGTGCGCCTTGTGCGCAACTTGCCTTTCATTATTCGGATTAATAAAGTATGGCTGCAGCTGTATCGCCTTATCATAGTGTTCTCGTGCGTCTTTATACTTTCTCTCCACAAAGTCTAAATTACCCAGCTGGTAATGCGCCTTGTGCGTAAATTGGCTTTTATTATTCGGA
Organism: uncultured Cytophagales bacterium; assembly: GCA_905479855.1. GTDB lineage: Bacteria > Bacteroidota > Bacteroidia > Cytophagales > Amoebophilaceae > UBA8403. The sequence continues at coordinate 416 of CAJQOF010000131.1, read as the reverse complement.
TCAATTCTGAGAATTTGAGAGAGCCCCTCTCTGGTGTTTACGTTGCAATATAGCGCAAAAGCTTGCGAGAGAAATTGCTCTTTGTGTACCAGACTAATCTCGGTCTGGGCGACAAGTGCATCAGCGATATTGCGTTTTGCCACTGCTTTTTCGGCTGTGGCAGCCGTGGTGTTATCTAGAGTACGTTTATTATTGATGATAATATATTGAGAAAGTATAGAAGCACGCTTGTGCGCAGGAATCTTTGCCAATAGATATAACCCCAAATGCCCGGGCTTATAATGATCGTCGCCTGAATTGATATTCCCATGCTGTTGAATGCTTTGTTTGAAAGTTTCAACCATCCTATTATACTGCCTATGCTCACAATACAAGTTCCCTAAAGTCTCCCAGTAATGAAAATCCTTGGGGTTGAG
>CAJQOF010000130.1 GCA_905479855.1 uncultured Cytophagales bacterium | reverse complement strand
TCCAGAAATTTCTATGTGGGCTGCATTTTCCGGTGCATACTGCCAGCATAATGATTCTACGCTATGGTTGTCCGGGCCAGCTGCCCCTTGCTTCTCCTCCTCTTTCCAGTTGACATATATATTGTCTTTTTCGGGCCCTGCTGCATCCGCCTTAATCTCGACGATTGTGCCTGCAGGTACTTGGTAAAAAGAGGTATCGCCTTCGTCCGGTTGGCTCTTTTTTGACTCATCTAGGTTAATGGTATAGGTGACATTGGTCTTGGGATACTCACTTCCCAGATCACCACTCGGGCTGCAAGAAAAAAATCCGGCCAAAAGAAACGCTGCTGCCGCGAAACAGCTCGTAAGCTTTTTCATCATCTTTAGTATAGTTATAGTGAACTCATTAAGGAACGGTGTCGAAGATAAGGTAATATTCCGAGACTGTGCCGTAGGGCATGCTCATTTTTTGCCAATCTCCGCTTTCCACGGCCGGATGAAGGGGCCTAATTGTGCCCTATTTTATACAAAGGCAAAGAAGATGAGCCAAACAAGCATAAGCACTGGCAGCAAGATGGGAAGAGAAAAACGGACCATATAGCCAAAGAACGAAGGCATGCGCACGTCCAAATGTTCGGCAATGGCTTTTACCATAAAGTTGGGGCCGTTGCCAATGTAGGTCATGGCGCCAAAGAAGACCGAAGCAATGGAGATGGCCTTGAGCTGCACCACAGAGTTGGGGAAAACGCCGCCAGTGGCAAACGCCTGTACATCCGCCACTTGCGTAATATTGGCCCCTTGGGCTGCCATGCTGGCTGCACCAAAGTTGAGGTAAGTGGGGGCATTGTCCAGCACAGAAGAGAAAATGCCGGCGCCCCAGTAGAGCGTGTTGTGTGTAATAATCGCCTGCCCCGCTTCGGAGGCTGCAAAGCCGCTTATGAGCTGCAGGGCAGGAATCATGGTGCCGAAGATGCCGATGAAGAGCATCACTACTTCCTTGAGGGGCGCTAAGCTAAACTCATTGGCCTCCAAGGCATGCCGATCTGCACAATGGTAGGAACCCCATGCCACACCCAGGAGAATAAGCTCCCGCACAAAGGAGAAGGCATGGTGGCCGTAATGCAACGCAGGCACCCAGCGAAAGATATTGGGGTCGATGAAGACCGCACCTATAATGACGGCGTGCCAGATAAAGTTGCGCTTGCCCACCAGGTGGAGGGTGGGCTTGGTGGGGTCGATGGACACCTTTGCGGCAGTGGTGCTATTGCTGCTATCCAATAAATAAAAGATGGTGGCCAATATCAGCAGCGCAACGCCCCAAGGCAATAGGTTATGCTGCAGCGTCCAGAAGAAGGGCACGCCGTTCAGAAAACCGAGGAAGAGCGGCGGATCTCCAATTGGGGTAAGGGCGCCCCCTACATTGCTCACCATAAAGATAAAAAAGACGATGTGATACACCTTGATCCTGCCTTGGTTGAGCCGAATGTAGGGCCGAATGAGCAGCATGGAGGCGCCTGTGGTGCCAATGAGGTTGGCAATAACGGCACCTACAAGTAGCAGGGTTAGGTTAATAAGCGGCGTGGCCCGTCGATTGATCTCCATAAGAATACCGCCGGCAGCCATGTAGAGGGCACCGATGAGCGCAATGAACTGGATGTACTCCATCATGGCTTCTATGGGCTTTTCTACATCGTGCAGCACAAAGAGGTAGTAGCCAATAACCAGGGCTGCTAGCAGCGTTGCTACTTTGGGGTAGTGATGGTGCCAAAACTTTTCGTACAGCAGCGGGCCGGTGGCAATCATAAGCAAAAGCAGGACAAAAGGAAGGGCGAGCCAAGTGGGGGGGATTGCAGCATGCTTTTCTGCGCATTGGTCAGTGGCCTTTACTGCAACAATAGCTGGTGCTATACGCTCTTCTGCACTGTTTAGTTGTTGCTCTTGGGGGGGAGAGGTTGCTTGGTGTTGTGTGGAATCTGCTTGCGCAGAAAAACTTGTGGTGAGCCCAAGGAGACATACTAGTAAAAAAGAACATTGGGCACGGAAAAACATAGGCGGGTGAAGTTTGTGGTTGAATTAAAAAGCAGCAGCCAGTAACTAGGCGATAGTGCTGCGGTGCAATGGGGGCAAATATAAGTTCTGGGGCAGAGAGTTTATAGACCTGCTTTGGCATTGGCCAAAATTAGGCGCTCCGGGTGTTATGTTTCATATTTGCTTTGCTACTTTTGTAGTAACATATAAGCTATAAAACATAATTACTGAGGCCATAGCTCAGTAATTATTATGTCCCATATTTGTTTTGCTACCTTTGTAGGGACACATAAGCTATAAAACATGATTCGGAAACCTATATCTTACCGTTCTGCAACGGTACTCTGTTTTTTTTACGATAAGAATCAACTTGCTTTCCAAACCTCAGAAGCGCAGGAGGCTATTGGGGACCTATTGGGGCGCAACACAAGGAAGCTATTGAGCCAAATGGTGAAATATGGTCTTTTGCTACGCATAAAGAATGGGCATTACCAAGTGGTCCCTTACGAAATACCGCGTGAGGATTTTGTGCCCAACTGGCACTCCTTAGGGAGCTACTTGGCAAAAGAGCGTGACTATTATATAGGGTATTATTCAGCTTTGCAGCTACATGGCTATACCACACAGCCGTGGCTGAAAGAACAAGTGGTGGTGAACCGTCAGATTACGCCTGCAGAGGTTTTGGTAGGTGATATTAACTTCCAGTTTGTTTACCACAATGAAAAGCATTTCTTTGGCAGCGAAAAGGTGTGGGTTGATAACCATAGACAGGTCTATTGCTCCGACCTGGAGAAAACGATTATCGACAGCCTTTTTAAGCCACATTATGTGGGGGGAATTCCAGAACTGGCCAAGACTATGCATGCGCTGCGGGAGAAGCTGGCTGTTGATAAGCTTGTTGCCTATGCCGAACGGTTTGGCTCGGCAGCTGTTGTAAAGCGGTTGGGCTTTTTGTTAGAGCTCATGGAGATTAAGCATGATGCCGTAGAGAAATTGCAAAAAATAAGGACACTATCTTATACGCCGCTGGACACCTCCATGCCTACAAAGGGCAAGTACAACAGTAGGTGGCGCGTGCTCCAGAACATTGATAATAATGCTATTCTAAGCCCTATTTATACATGATTCACAGTAGATTTATACACAAGGAGGCCCAAAAACAGGGCGTTACTAGCCTTTAGATAGCACAGGGCTACATACTTGGATGGCACTGCGTCAACCAATTAAGAAAATACCCCACTTCGACGAAGTGGTTAGGCAATTTTCTCGGCACCTTCGGGTTTTGGCAAAAAGAGGTGGGTAGTTTTGAGAAGGGTTCTAGGGTTCACTGCTACACTAATATTTCGGGTTGATGATCATACCACCGCTTACTTCCTTATCGTCTGAAAAGGAGCTCACATTATTTTGGTTCCGCCGAGATTTACGGCTTGAGGATAACCATGGACTCTGGCAAGCCTTGCGCAGTAGCGATGCCGTGCTGCCCATCTTCATCTTTGATAGCCATATATTATCCAAGCTTAAAGATCCTACGGATCGGCGGGTTATTTTTTTGTACGAACAAATCCAGCAGTTAAAGGATGCACTAGAAAGCGTAGGCCGTTCGCTGCTGGTTTGCTATGGTGAGCCG
>CAJQOF010000129.1 GCA_905479855.1 uncultured Cytophagales bacterium | reverse complement strand
CGGCAAAGATGAAAGCCAAAGAGGCTGCATTGTTCACGTGCAGCGAGCACCAGAGTGACGCAGATATCATGATACTGCCGCGCTTTCTTGGCTACATTCTCGGTGTGCTAATCCCTCTTGGCATACTCAGCGTATTCCTGCAATGTGGTTGGATAGGGATAGGGGGCCTTTTTCCCATTGTAAATGAGAAAGTTTACAACCAACGGCATCTTTTTGTGTTTTCTGAAGTAAGGGGCATACTAGAATTTGCATTACGTTTCCATTTGATAGATTGCACGCAGATTAGTGATAAACAATTTCTGAAGACGGGCCATTGTGCCCCAATGCGTGCATAAAAGCGGTTGGTGACGACTACATTACCAGCATGTTGCACTATGCTGCGTCACTGACCAGTGTGAAGGTGGGCAGAAAGTATTTTAAGTTCTTAGAAAAAGTATTTACAGACAAACCAGAGATTATTATGACTTACGGACAGGTATTAGAAAATAAGGGTATGGAAAGGGGTATAGCAAAAGTTGCAACCCAAATGATATACGATGGTGCTCCTGTGGAGCAAGTTCAAAAATGGACAGGCCTAAGTGCAGCAGACTTGGGGCGTTTGAGTATGCGGTAAAGATATTTGTTGATATAGTGAGTTTTCAGTAGCTCTCTTGGCTTTGCTGGATACACTAAAAATTTATCAGAAATCTACTTCTAGCATGTTGCACTATGCTGCGTCACTCACCAATGTGGAAGCGGGAAAAAAACAGGGGCATTAGCCCAGCTGCTAATAACGCATCTCTACATCAATAAGGTGAAAATCCTAACGTCATGAAAATAAAAACAGTTTTTTTTACAAAAAGTAGCGCTAACCACACACAGTGCCCGCAAGAGTCAAAGCCCGAGCTGGCGCTTATGGGCAGGTCCAACGTAGGCAAGTCCTCGTTGATTAACATGCTGCTAGACCGAAAACAAGTTGCTAAAATATCGAGTAAGCCGGGTAAAACACAGCTCATCAATCACTTTCTCATTAATAGCGATTGGCATCTTGTTGACCTACCGGGCTATGGATGGGCCAAGGTGAGCAAAGCAAAAAGGCAGGAATGGGAAAAGATGGTGAAGACCTATCTACTCCACAGAAAGCAGCTTAACTTTGTGTTGGTGCTGGTGGATGCAAGGCATAAACCCCAAAAACTGGACGTAACCCTCATCAATTGGCTAGGAGCACGCGAGATACCCTTTGTTATTTAACTCACCAAGGCAGATAAAGAATCTAAGCAGCAGGTACAACAAAATATGGCTGCACTGGAGAATGAGTTGCGCAACAACTGGGAGAAATTGCCGAAAATATTTGTGACTTCCTCCCGAGAGGGGACAGGCCGCGAGGAAATTTTGGAATATATAGCGCATGCCCTCGACGAGGGAAAGGCGTTAGCGTAAGCGCTGCTGCTTATGCGCTGTTCTTGCGCTATAAATTGTTATCCCATCCTGATTACTCCAAATATGGCCACACGAAGTCCGAAAAAATGCTGGCTCAAATTACAGAGAGTGTATGCTCATAATACCCAAAACCTTATAACCTTCTTTGATGGTAACTATTCAGGTACCCCACTCCACTTTGGGGACAGGCACAGGGAGGGGCTGGGCCGCTATGGCCTGAAGATGGGTATCTTGCGTCAGCAGACGAGGGATACCATGCACCGCCTCTGAGAGGCTATCCAAGACATTCCATTTTTGTTTGCGCGCCGTCGAAATATAGCTACGAGCGCGGCAAAAGGAAACCCCGCCACTGAGTGTGCGGAAACAGCCTGACACCTTTTGTTTGACTTTAACCATGCGAATATCCCGCTCTGCCTGATTATTGGTAAACGGCACTAAAAAGTCATATGCAAACCGCAGAACACAATCGCTTTTATTGTTCAAACGATCCAAAAGATTCTTGCCGTACCATTGTTTCTTTCTCCCCCGCTTGCCAGTTGACAAAGGAGGAGGCAAAGAGGCATGGCAAGAGACCCCCTCTGCAATAATTTCTTGGTATTTCTTTTTTACCTCCTTCAAAAGCTTATCAGGAAGTGCCCCTTGTTCGATGTGTTTCTCTACCTCTTTGTTTGTTTGAACTAGCTGATCAAACATCTTCTTTGCCCACTTTTCTTTCTCATGTTCATCGGCAAATATGAGCTCCCGTAAATGATGAGCGTTACACAATGCGTGAGAGGCGTTTGTATAGCTGAAATATGGTGGCCAATGATCGTGTACTGCTATTCCAGTGAATTTTGGCAAAATATCAGCTGCCTCTATTGCCTCCTTTCCTCTTTTTTCGTGCATTGTGTATAGGGTAGCCTCGTTGGACGAGGCCACGTGAACCCAATGCAGCTTTTTCCTGCACCTCATTCCAGTTTCGTCAAAATGTAAAGTAGGACTTGCTAGCAAATGGTCCTTGAGGCCTTCTTCAAAGGATGCAAGATTCTCGAAAAGTTGTTTGTCAATATTTGCACAAGTTCCTGGAGAAATAGGTGCCCCGAAAACGTCTTTAAAGATCTCACATACACGGGCAACAGGCACAAAATGTTGGTGGGAAAAATAGGCAACTAATGCACGTATTCGATTTCCATATTGAACAGGACTTTTTACGTTTTCTGGAAACTTTCCTTCTTCGAATTTTCCACAACGAAGGCACGTCTTTCCCTCAATGCGGTGTTCTGTTACTTTGGTTTTTATCGGTGGGATATCAAAAACTTGGCGTGTTTCAAGGCAAGTGGCATTTGCTTCATCCAGACTTGAGCCGCATCCACCACAGGCTGTAGGTGTATGCATCACTATCTCATCTGGGGTACGAACTGCTTCTAGGCTTCTCCCGGCGTGCCCATGTTGAGCTCCTTGTTTTTTGTCTGACTCAATCCGCAAACTTTTTGGTTTTCTCTTGAGACCATCACTACTAGGAGGTTTGCCACTATTTGAACTTTTTTTGCGAGTTTTGCTTCCAGTTCGTACACAAGAGCTTGTAGTTGCTGTATTTGCTGGTCCTGCTGCTGTGCCTGCTCGTTTTGCTGCTGAATCTGCTCGCTCTGCTGCCGGATAGTTTTTTGTAGATAGCAAATAAACGTACTCACTTCCTCCGGTAGAGTGCTTAATACTCCGTCAGAAAGAGTTGGCAAGGAAATTTTAGTATCTACGTTCATACTGCTGGACAGATGAGTTTATGCAAAGGAACAACGAAATTTCCTAAAATTCATTTTTAGCTATCTTTGTGGGCTTTCAAAGGGGTACCTGAATAGTTACGATTACAGGTAATATTCAGAGGCACTTTTAGCCTTCAAACGGTGGCACATAGCCTACCGGGGCGAGTCTTTTATACCTTTGCCAGCATGCTGCCAAATACCACCATGCACATACCTTTTTACAAATACCAAGGCACCGGCAATGACTTTATCCTTGTTGACCATAGAGAAGGGGCGCTAGGAGCCTATACTGCCCAACTCGTCCAGAAGCTATGCCACCGCCGGCTCGGCATCGGGGCAGATGGGTTGCTTCTGCTCCAAAACGCTCCTGGGTATGACTTTGAAGTAATCTACCACAATGCAGACGGTAGCCAAGGAATGTGCGGCAATGGCAGCCGGTGTGCGGTACATTTTGCCGCTAGGTTGGGGATGATTACTAAAGCGGCACACTTTTTAGCAGCAGATGGCCCACATCATGCGCAAATTAAAGACGATCTAATTCATCTGAAGCTAAATGACGTCCCGAGGGTACAAACTTTGGAGGAAGACTATTGGGTGAACACCGGCTCCCCGCACTATGTGAAGCTGGTGAATGATTTAGAAGGATTGGACGTCCACAAAGCAGGGCAAGAGATTCGGCATAGCGCACCATTTCAAAAGGAGGGCATTAATGTTAACTTTGTGCGCTTAGAGGGGGAAAGTAAGCTTTCCATGCGTACGTATGAGCGTGGCGTGGAGGGCGAGACACTTTCTTGTGGAACAGGCGCAACGGCCGCCGCGCTGGTGGCTGCCACCAAAGGGCACAAAAGTCCGATTACTATCCATACGCAAGGGGGAACGCTCCGTGTTAGCTTTACGCAAGATAACCTCCGCTTCCAAGATATTTGTTTGATAGGCCCCACCAGGCAAGTTTTTCAAGGAAAGGTAGATGTGCGTTGCCTAGCGCCGCTGCATTAAAGCCACGCACAAGTTGTCAGCGCATAAAAGTAGACTGACAATTAATAACGCATAATTGATAACGCCTAATTTATAATTGACCAAGCATGCTTCAACTATTTGCCAAGATATTTGGTACCAAATCAGAAAGAGACCTAAAAGCCTTACAGCCTTATGTAGGGAAAATTAATACTGCCTACGAAAAACTAAAGGGGCTGAGCAACGATGCGCTGCGGGGCAAGACCCTGGCGTTAAGGGAACACATTCGGCAAGAACTCCAGCCCATTGTGGATGAGCGCAATGCCCTGGAGAAAGAGGCGGAAGAGAGTACCTCCTCAGACATCACCCAGCGGGAGAAGATTTATGAACAGATAGAGCAGCTTAAAGAAGATGAAAATCAACGGTTAGAAAAGGTGCTACTGGAGATATTGCCACAGGCCTTTGCTATTGTAAAAGAAACGGCACGCAGGTTTAAGGAGGGGGCACAGCTGGAGGTAACGGCCAATTCACAGGATAGCGCATTGGCAGAAAGTGCGAGCCACATAGAGATAAAAGGGGAAAAGGCAATCTGGCATACGCAATGGGAGGCGGGAGGCAATCTAGTGGAATGGGATATGGTGCACTATGATGTGCAGCTGATAGGGGGGGTTATTTTGCACCAGGGAAAAATTGCGGAGATGACTACGGGCGAGGGAAAAACGTTGGTGGCTACCCTGCCTGCTTTCTTGAATGCGCTGGTAGGAAAAGGAGTACATATTGTTACTGTCAACGATTATTTGGCGAAAAGGGATGCGGCGTGGATGGGCCCGCTCTTTCAGTTCCATGGCCTCACGGTAGATTGCATTAATAGGCACCCTTCTCACTCCAAAGAACGGCAGCAGGCTTACAGGGCGGATATTGTCTTTGGTACGAACAATGAATTTGGCTTTGATTACTTGCGCGATAACATGGTCACTAGCCCTGAGGAGCTGGTGCAGCGGGAGCCGCATTATGCCATGGTGGATGAGGTGGATTCTGTACTCATCGATGATGCAAGAACGCCGCTGATTATTTCCGGACCTGTGGAAAAAAGCAACGAGGAGGATTATAGGGTGCTTAAAACGAGGGTGCAGCAACTTTACGAAGCCCAAAAAGTATTGACTACCCAACTGCTGCAAGCAGCCAAAAAGAAGATTACCGAGGGCAAGAAGGAGGAAGGGGGCTTGGCTTTGTTCAGAGCTTACAGGGGGCTGCCAAAGCACAGGCCACTCATTAAGTACCTCAGTGAAGTGGGCATCAAGAAAATTATGCGCAAGGTGGAGGATTATTACTTGCAGGATAATTCTAGAATGATGCCCGAAGCAGACGAGCCGTTGCTCTTTGCCATTGATGAGCGCCACAATAGCATTGAACTTACAGACAAAGGGCTGGAGTACATTACGCAGCATGAAGAAGATCCTAACTTCTTTGTGTTGCCAGATATTGGGCTCGAAATTGCCAAGATAGAAAATAACGTAGCGTTGCGTGCCGAAGAGCGACTTGCCCAAAAGGAAGCGCTTATCCATGACTACGGCACAAAGTCTCAGCGTATTCATGTCCTGAACCAACTGCTGAAAGCGTATACCCTTTTCGAGCAAGATGTGGAGTACATTGTTGTAGACAACAAGGTGAAGCTGGTGGACGAGCAGACGGGCAGGGTGCTAGATGGGAGACGGTACTCGGATGGGCTACACCAGGCGATAGAAGCGAAGGAGCAGGTAAAAATAGAAAAAGCTTCACAAACCTATGCCACCATTACGCTCCAGAATTATTTCCGTATGTACCACAAGCTTGCGGGGATGACGGGTACTGCCGCCACAGAAGCGGGGGAGTTCTGGGAAATTTATAAGCTAGATGTGGTCTCTACGCCGACCAACAAGCCTATCGTTAGGGCAGACATGGACGATAAGGTATACAAAACCACCCAGGAAAAGTTTCAGGCAATTATAGCAGAAATTACCACCCTCACCCAGCAGGGAAGGCCGGTTTTGGTGGGGACCACGTCCGTAGAAATCTCTGAGCTCGTCAGTAGAATGCTCTCCATGAAAAAGATAGACCACCAAGTCCTGAACGCTAAGCAGCACCAGATGGAGGCCGAGATTATTGCAGAGGCGGGTAAGGCAGGAACCGTTACCATTGCGACTAATATGGCAGGTAGGGGTACAGACATCAAGCTTACGCCAGAGGCTAGAGCCGCGGGGGGGTTGGCGATTATTGGCACAGAACGGCATGAATCTAGGAGGGTAGATAGGCAGCTGCGTGGGCGTGCAGGTAGGCAGGGGGATGTGGGCTCCTCCCAATTCTTTGTTTCGCTAGAAGATAACTTGATGCGCTTGTTTGGGTCGGAAAGGATTGCACGCGTCATGGACAAGATGGGACTGGAAGAGGGGGAGGTAATTCAGCATAGTATGATTACCCGATCCATTGAGCGGGCGCAGAAAAAGGTGGAGCAGGGCAACTTTGCTATCCGGAAGCGGCTGCTAGAGTATGACAATACCATGAACGCGCAGCGGGAAGTTATTTATGAAAAGCGGAAACATGCCTTGCTAGGCAAGCGCCTTTACCTAGATACCATAAGCATGCTGCATAGCACTGTGGAGAAGATGCTCACCCAGTACGAAGGAACGCAGGATGCGGATGAGGCGCTTCAACTAGACTTAGTCAAAACTTTTGGGAAAGAGCTTGCACTTGAATCGCTCAATAAAAAGGGGGATGACCTGCCGACAAGGATAGAGACTACCTACCAAGCAACGCTAAAGTTGTATGAAAGCAGAAAAGGCTACCTGCAAACCAAAGCTTGGCCAGTGATTAGCGCCATTAACAAAACACATGGTGGCACGCTAAAGGCCTTTTCTCTACCTTTCTCTGATGGGGAGTTGGGGCTTTATGTGACGGCAGCGCTAGAGGACTGCATGGCTTCCGAAGGAAAAGCACTGGTTGGGGCGCTAGAAAAAGCGGCTATCTTGCACTGCATAGATCAGCACTGGAAGGAACACTTAAGGGGCATGGACGAGCTGAAGCAGTCGGTGCAAAATGCTGTGTATGAACGCCAAGATCCTTTGTTGGTTTATAAATTTGAGGGGTACAAGTTGTTTCAACAGTTTATACAAAAGGTGAATCACGCCGCCATTACTTTCCTAAATAATGCAGACTTGCCAACACAACAGCCCCAGGAAACCCCAGATGTGGCACACGAAGAGCCTGCTTACGCACACCTAGAAGAAAGTAAAGAGCATGCAGCATCTCTGCTCCAAAAAGAAGAACAAAAGTCGGCTGCTAAGGAAACTATCCAGCCATTGCGATCCCAAAAGATAGCGGAGCGTAATGAGCGAGTAACTGTGCGCTATACAGACGGCACACTCAAGGAGGATGTTAAGTACAAAACCGTGGAAGGAGATATCGCGCGGGAAAAGTGCGCGATAGTAGAGCGCTAGTAATACACATGGGTAGTGCCATGCTCGTAAGTAATGATCTGCTTCAACTTAAAGAAGAAGAGGCTGTAAAGGCTAAGATTACTTGCAAAGTCTATGCATAGGGATTCTCTAAAAAAAAAGTACTAAAATGACCAACGTATACAAAAGATTATTAATAGCTGTTTGGGCCGTTGTCATGCTTCTTGGCCAGACAACAGCTGCGAATGCATCCGCTAGTTTTTTCTTGGGGAAAGGGGAAAATTTTTTTGTGGGCAAAGGGTTTGATGGGTATACAGAACATGGCGTTGTGCTTGCTAACCCAAGCAACCAGAAGAAGGTGGCGATCATGCATGCTCCTAGCGTAGGTGAAGAAAACGTGATGCAATGGACCGCTAAGTATAGTAGCATTACTTTCAACCAGATGGGCAAAGATCTCCCTATGGGAGGCATGAATTCTCGTGGATTGGTTGTGGAAGTACTAGATTTGGCGCAAACGGAATTTCCGCCAAAAGATAAGCGAGCGGCCATTATGGCCATGCAGTGGATTCAATATCAATTAGATACTGCCAAGAGCGTAGGCGAGGTGATTAATAGTGATCAACACGTGAGGATTACGCAAGGTAGCGTGGGCTCGGGCCACTTCTTTGTGGCGGATGCTACTGGCCAAGCGGCTGTTATTGAGTTTATTGCAGGAAAGAGGGTGGTACACACAGCTGAGTCACTTCCAGTAAAAGCGATTACCAACAGTAGTTACAAAGAGGCTATCGTTGCCATGCGTGGTTTCAAGGAGATGCCGCTTGAGGCAAAGCTGCAAACGGTAAGTGCAAGTAGTTTAGGAAAGAGTGCCAATCTTAGATGCTCTATTCTTGCTGACCGCCTTAAATTGTTCAATGAGGATCAGCCGCTTCCTACAACAGGGAAAGTCTTCGAAATTCTCTCCTACGTTAAGATAGGCAACTATAAAAAGAATAGGCATACCATGTGGAGCCTTGCCTATGACATCTCCGATCGCGTAATTTCGTTCAAAACAAAGAAACATAACGCAGTAAAATCTATCCATTTCGAAGAATTGGGAAAAATTGAGCGGGTGGCCTACATTGATCTGCAGAATTCAGTGCTCAAGGGCAATGTATCCGGTAAGTTTCAACCTTATACGCAAAAGTTAGACAAAGCGCTCTGGGAGAAAACCCAAAAGGCGATAAAAATAGAGGAGGAGGCCAAGAGAACAGAACAGAGAAAGTAAGTGGGGTTTCCTTGTTTACCTGCGTCTTGTACATTCATCTAAGCAATAAATCATGAAAATAAATTCAACAACAGCGAGAAGTTTTCTTCCATTTGGCGCGAAAAAACATGCGCTTTGCCGCAGCTATTGGCCTCATCTTATGGCATTGACACTGCTCCTGGGCATATTGTTCCAGGGTTGTATCCAGGTAAGTTCAGCCCCAAGAATGGAGGCAGTGGCTGCCCTTCAGCACGAAGCGATCGTTGGCACAGTGCGTGTAGTCCCCGGCAACATTGTAGCCATTCAGCTAGGTGAAGACGCTCAGAAATCGCGTCAACGTGGCTTTGCGCTGGCCCAGAAAATTATGGAGGCGCATGGAGAGCAGCTAGGCTTTAATGCCAACTACCATCAGCTTGTAATACCGCAAACACCCTACAAGCCAGGCAGTACTGAGCACTGGCCAGATAAGGGCATGCATCTCACTGTTGCGCTACAAGGCGAAGAGAATGCGGCAGGTAGTGCAGTAGCGATT
>CAJQOF010000128.1 GCA_905479855.1 uncultured Cytophagales bacterium | reverse complement strand
TCTATTTCAGCTGCATGATCAGAAAGTGCGATTGAATCAAATAAGGATGCTGGAGCAGCAAAACAGAGAGCAAATAGCGCAAGATTATGAAGTGCAGGCAATTAGGTTAGCAGAAGAGCAAGAAGTGAATTTGATAGATATGGCTGCAAGCCTGAGAGCGGTGTATGGAAATAAGTCAGTAAGCATAGCGGAGGGGCTGAATGAGGTACGAGAGGAATATGAAGAAAAACAAAACAAGCTTATGGAAGAAAAGGAAAGTGCGCTAATGCGGCTTGCCGACGAGCAAAGGGTGCGTGCGAAAAAAGAGAAAGCAGCTGTTCTGCACCAAGATATTACAGGCACTGCTGGGTTTTGGTGTAAAACATAAAGGCTGAGGGGAAAAAATAAATAGAGAAGGGCAATGGACGTAACTTTATTTGGCTTGGATAATAAAGGTAACTTTCCCCGTAGCGGTAGCCGAGTAGGCAACGTTATCAGCCGTTTTGCTAAAAGTTAGGTTGGTAAGGGCATGCTTATAAATTTGCTCCACCAGTGGGCTAATGGTTTTTTCCAAGGTTTTTATAGCAATGACCTCCCCCATTTCATCAATCTTAATCTCAAAGACAATCTTGCCATACTCATCCGTATCGTCTGCGGGCTGAGGCGCACCGTCCCATACCCACCCAGCAAGCTCCAGCAGTGCGCCCGCTTTCTTCCCTGCTTGAGTTTTATAGAGTCCTCTTTCGTCAATTATTTCCACTGCTTCCTCATCTGCATCGGTAGTTGTAGCAGCTTCAGCCTCTTCCTCCGTTTCTGCCTGCGCTGCATTTGCTTCCTCTACTCGGTTTTCTGGTGACGCCGGTTTTGTCTTTGCAGGTAATGTTTTCTCAGTTGGCTTAGCCTGTATTGGTTGCTGCTGCTGTTTTTTCGGTTGTGTAGGTTGCACGGAAGTTACTTCAGAGGAAGGGAGAGGAGGGGCTTCTGGGGCCTGCTCCTGGCTCCAGGAAGGGTTGATCATTACGATGTACCCAGAAGAAGTACCCATCAACTCCCTTAACCGAGGGTGGTAGAGATAAGCACCAAGCAATAGGAGTGCGTGTAGGCAGACCGATAGTAAGAGGGCGAATCCTTGGTGATGCTCTTTCTGTTTATTATGTCCCATGATCAGTAAGACTGGGTGGCTACCGCTACCTTGGCATGCAAAGAAGCGGCGATATCAGTTACATAAATCATGTGTGCTACGGGCACAGACTGATCCACCTGTAGCAGCACAAGTCGGCGGTCTGTAGTCAGTTTTTGCTGCAACAATCCTTCCAGCTCTTCTCGCGCAATCTTTTGATTATCGATGTAATAAGCAAGATCGGCTGTAATAGCAACGTTAACCTGTGGTAGTGGTATCTCCGAATTATTACTCAAGGGCAAGTCTATAGGCAGTGCCTGAGGAGTAACAGAAGAGACGGTCAGCATGAAAAAGATAAGGAGCAGAAAGACAATGTCTGTCATAGAAGACATGCTAAAGCTGGGGTCTATCTTATGTTGGGTAGTAAGTTTCATTGTACCTTCTTTAAAACAAGGAGACGAGCATTGCCGATTCGGCTACGTCCCTCAACAGACAGATAAAGCGCCATTAAGCAAATAGTTCTTGCACTTTCTGGGTATTCCACCCGATGACATCAGCTATTAGGGAATTGGCGAGGCCTCTTTCGTGCATTCGTTGCGCTACTTCCTTATACCCCTCTTGCCTACCTTCTTGCTTGCCTTCTTGCCTTATTATTTTGACTGCTGGGTTTAGTCCACTCATAATTTCTCCTATTAGTTCCGGGCGCAATTTAAATAAAATGCCCAATAGTTCCTTACGTTTCTTCTCATCTGGTTCCATTGCACCTGCTAAATAACCAGCGGCAATTGCATAGTCCATTGTTCCTAAGCGCGCAGCAAATTCAGGCTGGCTCTTAAGAAAACGCAGCAAATCCCTCTTTGGTGCATGTTTCATTAAGACCTCCGCTGGCCCAGTGAGGCTGCTTTTTAGGAGTGTTTTATTAGAATGCCGGTGTAATGGAATGTAGCACAAGCCTTGATCGAGGCTATTCGTCAATTGCGGGGAGGGGTGCACCAGTCGCATCATCTCTTCCGATTTCTTACACGCCGGGCCAGTATAAAGAAAAATTTGTAGTACCAAGGGCAGCTCCATACTGTTTTCTTCCCTAGCGTTATAGTCAAATTCTAATATCGCGTCCTTGTAATGGTGCGCTTTCAGCAGATTGTCCCATGCTAGTACAGTAGAGGTTTCGAAGTGAATGTACCCCTTGCTGCCCTTTTGCTTACGTACAAGAAATAGTGTGTCTGTATACTTTTGTTGTAAGCTGTTCTTGATGAGGTTGCTGTTGATGCACGTTAAATGCAGTGGCACTCCATCTGAAAACCACCCGCCAGGTAGGTCTCCTCGCGCAACGCTGGCCTTTAAAAAACAATCCATAAATTCAGGCTGGCCGTATACATGTTTGGCAAATCCATCAAATGGGTGGTAAATATTGAAGTCACACGCCCTAATGCCATCTTCTCTGTTCTCTTCGCCCATGCGCTTTAGGTTGTTGCAATAATTAGAGCCCCCATCCGAGGTATACATAGGAAAAAAGCGCCCAACGTGAATCGACAAGAGCGTGGTCTGATCTGCCACACTGATTTTATGCTACTTTCCTATTCGCTCAAGAAGCTCATTGGCAGCATGCTCAATGTGCCGCGTGGCCTTTTGTACACGTGTGAGGAGATAGTTGTAGCCCAGGCTGGCAATAATGCCCACTACAAGGCCGGCAGCTGTGGTGATCATGGCTTCGTAAATCCCCCCAGACAATAGCTCGGGG
>CAJQOF010000127.1 GCA_905479855.1 uncultured Cytophagales bacterium | reverse complement strand
GGATTTTTTTAGGGGGGGGGGCGGGCGGACCTCGGGGATGGTCAACGTCTACGCATCTAGCGCGCAGAACAGCCGGCAAAAAGAGCTTTTGCGCTCTGTCAACGAAGGTTTTGAATTACTTGGGGAATTGCTGGTAAAAACCATTAAGCAGTAGGCGGCGCAAGAAGCTCATAGTAACGAAACGGGGAACCTTTGGACCATGAAGTAGCCAAGGCCTCTTCCTTTATCAACACTAAACGGGGATGTTCTGGGAGTTTCTTCAGTGTAACAATGCGCAACCCAGGCGTTAGCTCCAGGAATATATCCACCAACTTTTGGAGCAATGGTTCTGAAAAGCAGGTAGCACACATGAAGATAATGGTGGCATCACTAAAGTCTACCTCGGTGATATCTCCATGCACACATGATAATGTTCTGCTTTTGTTGAGCAAACCCGCTTCCTCCAAACGGCCCAGCGCTTGCATGGACTTTTCGTACCGCGTTTCCGAAAGCTCGATACCCACACTCTTTTTGATGTCAGTCGTTAAATGCACCCAAGCCGGGAACTTACCCACTCCACTGCCCAGATCGTAAAAGACATCCTCTTTCTTCACCTCAAGCCGGTTGATAACCGCCTCCATAGAGGGGTAAATAATTTCCCCATAGGTGTGGGAACCGCCCTGGGCAGTGATGTAGTTGCGCTCTATTTCGCTAATGCCGAAGCCGCTGATATCCGTATAGATACCCTCTAGCTTTTCTATGCACGCTTCTCGCTGCAGCTTACACTCCTTTTGTTGGCGGGCAAAACGGACGGCAAAAAAGATGGAGAGCGCAAGGCCCAAGACGACGAATAACTTTGGAAAGTTATTCACAGGTTTATTGGATGAAGCCATAGAAGTGGGGGTTTTTGATCGGGGACAAAAGTAAGCCAATATTTCTTGCAAAGAAAAAAATGCGCTAATGATCAGCAATTACGCGTCTTTCCGTGGCTTGCTTCTCGTTGGCGATCATGTTGGTTGGTTAATAAGCAGCCTATATAAAGCGCATCACTGGGTAGCAACCATCAAAACTTCGTGAACTTTCACGCACTACGCTTCCTGTTTTTTTGAATGACCGGCAGAGTATCGTCATCTTTGTGGTCGCGACCTCTCTGGATCTGCTTACCATAAGAGAATGCCCGCCAGAGGAGCGAAAGAGTAAATAGCTCCCTAACAGTAAAAAAATGAACACCATAAAAATCCAACGCCAGTTCCGTAGCCTATTCCTGGCCCTCCTACTTATCGGCACCTTCTCCTTTTCGCCCGCACAACGCGATCGTGGGGAAGCAGCAAAAGAAGCATGGGTAGAGAAGACCTTCCAAGGCCTCTCGGAGGAGCAGCGCATTGCGCAACTTTTTATGGTGGCGGCCTATTCGAATAAAGACGAAGCGCATTATAGCGCCATTGAGGCACTCATCACGGAATATAACATTGGGGGGCTTGTTTTTTTTCAAGGCAGCCCGGGCAGCCAAGTGGCGCTGACCAACCGCTACCAGCAGGCGGCCAAAACCAAGCTGCTTATTGCCATGGACGGTGAGTGGGGCTTGGGAATGCGCCTTAAGGAAACGATTAGCTACCCAAAACAGATGACGCTGGGGGCGTTGCAGGATGATACCCTGATTTATGCCATGGGCGTAGAGATTGCGCGGCAGCTGAAAAGGCTGGGGGTGCATATCAACTTTGCACCGGTGATGGATATCAATAATAATCCGGATAATCCTGTGATTGGCCGAAGGGCTTTTGGGGAATGCAAAGAGAAAGTGGCAGAGAAGGGGCTTGCTTACATGAGGGGCTTGCAAGAGAACGGCATTTTGGCGGTAGCCAAGCACTTTCCTGGCCATGGGGACACGGGCAAGGATTCTCACCACGAGCTGCCGACCATTACGCATGATGTTGATAGATCGGAAGCGGTTGAGCTCTACCCCTTTAAGCAAATGATTGGGGCTGGTATTGGGGGAATGATGATTGCCCACTTGCATGTTCCCGCCTATGATGCTACGCCCAACTGCGCCACTACGCTTTCTAAAAAAGTAGTCACAGCCCTCCTCAAGGAGCAGCTTGGCTTTTCCGGGCTTGTCTTTACCGATGCGCTCAACATGAAAGGCGTCAGTGAGCACCACCAACCTGGCGAGGTTGATTTGTTAGCATTGCAAGCAGGCAACGACGTCCTGGTCTTTCCCGAAGATGTGCCCAAAGCCATCACCCTCATTAAGCAGGCCATTAAGGATAAAACGGTGGACGGCGCGGTGGTGGAGGAGAAGGTGAAGCGCATTCTAGGGCTGAAGTACCAAATGCAGCTGCACACTTGGGAGCCTATAAGTGCGCAAAACTTGGTGGCGGAGCTGAACACCCCGCAGGCGCATCTGCTAAAGCAACAATTGTTGGAACAAGCCATTACCGTGGTGACCAACGAGAACCACCTTATTCCGCTCAAAGAGTTAGGGAAACATAACATCGCCTGCCTCTCCATCACCAACAAAGATGGCGCTAAAAATGAGGGAAAAATAGCCACGGCAGCCATTAACGATGCACTTACGCAGGCTTCTAGCCCAAGCAGCCTCTTCCCTAATATGCTCAAGAAGTATGCCCCCATAGCGCACCACACACTTGCGCGCGAGGGCATTACGCCAGAGGCAGTAGCCGCATTAAAAAGAAAACTCAACCAGTACTCAGTAGTAATTGTAGCCATCCATGGTATTGGCACAAGCCGCACCAATAATTTTGGCATCACAAAAGAAGAGCTGCAATTGCTACGCTCTTTGGATGAAGCAACGGCCCTTATTGTAGTGCCCTTTGGAAGCGTATATAGCCTAGCCTTTTTCCGAGACTTCAACCACGTTGTCGTCCCCTACGAAGACGACCCCATCGCCGCCAAGGTGGTGCCACAAATTATCTTTGGCGCACTCTCCGCCAAGGGCAAGCTGCCCGTTACCGTGCCCGGAGCGTGGGAAGGTGGAACAGGCATTCGCACAGCGCAATTGAAGCGACTGGCCTACGCCCCCCCCGAAGCAGTGGGCATGAACAGCCAGGTGCTGCAGCACATTGATGCCATTGTGGAGGAAGCCATCGGCGAAAAAACAATGCCGGGCTGCCAGGTGCTGGTAGCACGCAAGGGGAAGGTCGTCTTTGAAAAGAGCTATGGCTACCTCACGTACGATAAGGTAAAACCAGTAACATCCAACATCCTCTATGACATCGCCTCCATTACCAAAGTAGCAGCCACACTCCAAGCCCTAATGTACCTCACTGGCACAGGGCAACTCAACATTAAAAAGCAACTAGCCTCCTACCTCCCCACGCTCAAGGGCACCAACAAAGGGGGTTTAAGGGTGCACCGCATACTGGCCCACCAAGCGGGGATTAAGGCGTATGCTTTGTGGGACATCCAACGGAGTTTTCTCGATGCGGATGGTAGGTTGAAGAAGGCGCTGTTTAGCGCCCACCCCTCCCCTACTTACCAATTTGCGCTAGCGCATGATCTCTACGGCGCCACTTGGCTCAAGGAGCTGGTATGGGAATCCTGTGTCAGCGCTAGACGCAACCCCAAAGGATGGTTCAGCGGCCCTACTTATCAGTACAGCTGCGTGGGGTTCTATCTGCTGCACCACTTGGTCGAAAAGCTGCTAGCGCAGCCTATGAACGTTTTCCTAGAAGAAGAATTCTACCGCCCGTTGGGGTTGGCTACGCTGACTTACCATCCTTTGCATAAGTTCCCTAAAGAGCGCATTGCGCCCACCGAAGAGGATAATGTCTTTCGACAAGCGCTCATTCAGGGTATCGTGCACGACCCTATGGCTGCGCTGTATGGGGGGGTGGCTGGCAATGCTGGCCTCTTTGCCAATGCGAATGACTTGGCTATTCTGCTCCAGATGAACTTGCAGGATGGCTACTATGGGGACAAACGCTATCTGCAGCCGGGTGTGGTAAAAACATTTGCCAAGAAGCGATTCAAAAACAACCGCAGGGGCTTGGGGTGGGACAAGCCGAACATAGGGAGTGAACAATCGCCTGCTTCACGTTATGCCTCCAAAGATGCTTATGGCCATAGTGGCTTCACCGGTACCTTGGTTTGGGTAGACCCAGCGCATGATTTGATCTACATTTTCCTCTCCAACCGCACTTACCCAGAGGCCAACAACAACCAACTGATAAAGAAGAACATACGCACAAGGATACACGATGTGGTGTATGAGGCGATGGGAAAGCGCTGATCCTTCTCCTAAAAGAATTCCTAACTTTGCATCCACTAGAACAACAAACACAATATGCCTACACAAGAAAAAAAATTAATATGCTTCGACTGGGCGCTGAAGCATATGCTTAGGAACCCGGCGAACTTTCCCATTACCGAGGACTTTTTGACGCAATTGCTTGGGGAGAAGATCAAAATTGAAGAGATATTAGAAAGCGAGAGCAATAAGCGATGTGCGGACGACAAGCAAACGCGGGTGGACATGCGCATAAGGACTAAAAAGGGCGAGCAGATTATAGTGGAGTTCCAGGCGCGGCGAGAGCTGGACTATTTGGATAGGGTGTTGGCGAATTCTTGCAAGACTCTGATAGAGAATTTGAAAGAGGGTGGGAAGTACCTGGGCATCCAGAAGGTGATAGTTGTATCCCTCATCTTCTGCAGTGTAGGTGGCACAGGTAAAGATTATATTTATTCGGCCAAAAAGACCATCCGAGGCCGCCACCATAACGACGACCTAAAATTTACCCTCTTTGCATCTCAAGCGCATGACGGCAAAAAATATGCCCATGAGATCCACCCAGAAGAACACTATATCTTCGTAAATAGGTTTGACAAAGAGGTGCGTGATGCTTTTGATGAGTGGGTCTACTTCTTCAAGACCGAATCTGTAAAAGAAAATTTTAAGTCCAAAGGTTTAAAGAAAGCCGCAGCAGTGCTGGACACACTGAAACTAACCCCAGAGGAACGCAAAGAATATGATGCCTTTCAAGATCAGCTAAGTCGCGATAGGAGCCATGCGCACACAGAGATGGATATTGCAGAGTACGAAGCCGAGCTGAAACATAAGAGCAAAGCGGAAGGAAAACGTGAGATGATCTTGGGAATGCACGAAATAGGAACAGCCAAGGAGCTAATTGCCAAAGGCGCAAAACTGTCTGTTAAAGAAGTAGAGCAAATAATTACTGTGGGTTAGGAGAGCTTCCAAAAAAGTCACCATGGCCAACTGCCCTACCCCAAAAACCTCTCTGCCAGCATAAAGTAGAGCGGTATGCCCATGGTAATGTTAAAGGGGAAGGTAATGCCAAGCGAGAGGGGCAAGT
>CAJQOF010000126.1 GCA_905479855.1 uncultured Cytophagales bacterium | reverse complement strand
CTGTGGTGAGCTGCCCGTACATTTTGGGGTGCGTTTTGGCAAAGCCAACCGCCTTAAAGCCACCATTGTTTTCAGGTAGTTTTTGTTTGATAAAGTCTGCTTGGATGGTAGCCCCTATATAGTTCGCCTGCCCCGTGATGTCAGCAGCCGTGTGGTAGTCCGCCTCCGTTGTCTTAAAAGCATCATTCCTCGCATAGCACCACAGCATGGTGGCCATGCCTAGCGCATGTGCCTGTTCAAATGCCTCCGCCACTTCTTGTAGTTGTCTCTTAGACTCCGCTGCACCAAAGTAAATAGTGGCCCCTACAGCGGTAGCGCCCAAATTCCACGCCTCTTCTACCGTACCAAAGAGTGTTTGGTCATGCTTGTTGGGATAGGTCAGTAGCTCATTGTGGTTGAGCTTGACGATGAAGGGGATTTTGTGGGCATACTTTCTAGAAACCATGGCCAAGGTGCCAAAGGTGGTGGCTACGGCATTGCAGCCGCCCTCCAGGGCCAGCGTAAGGATATTCTCGGGATCAAAGTAACAGGGGTTGGGGGAAAAGGAGGCGCCCGCGGTGTGCTCTATACCCTGGTCTACGGGCAAGATGGAGAGATAGCCCGTGTTGGCTAGTCTGCCATGGCCAAAGAGGCTACCCAGGCTTTTGAGCACTTGAGGGCTTCTGTTAGAAGAAAGAAATACGTCCTCCACAAAGCTAGGACTTGGCATGTGCAACTGCGATTTAGGGATGGTTGCGCAGCGGTGGGTAAGTAAATTATCAGCCTTGCTCCCCAAGAGGGAAACGATGTTATCGTAAGACATACGCGTGGGTTTTGTTGTGTGAGTGGGCGGGCAAAGGTAGCCAATTTCCAGAAAGTATGTGAGCCTACTCAGCAGCACGGGGTATATGCTGCTTGCTACCGCTACTTTGGTCGAGCAGTAACCTCTGTCACCAACGCTTGCATCTTCTCTCGCATCACTGGGCTTGCAATCATGGCGAGTGCAACCGAGATTACCAGCCCTATAGTGGCATTCATTAGGTCTCTACCAATGAATTTTAAACTTTTCTTAAGTGCTATACCATGGATTGTGAATCCCTCCCGGACCAGACTGATGGCAAGCTCCCTACCGGCCAGCAATCCAATAAACGTCCAAGTGGTGCTCATGGGGAGGCTGTTTAAATTCTTGAAGTAGAAGAGTATGCCCATGAAAACAAGGTCCACAAGCGCCGCCGCCCTGATGTCGCTCATCCCTTCCTTTTCGCTGACCAGCTGCTGCATACGATCTCCCCTTAGGTAGAAGAGCACGCCCAAGCCTAAAAAGATAAACCCAACGAACATAAGGAAGGAGAGAGCGTCTAGACTGCGTGGCAGGAATATGGCAACATTGGAGGCATCCTGCATCAGCCAAACAGACCAGAGCAACCCGCTGGTAATCCATTGAAAACCGGTCCAGCCCGGTCCCGGTTTCTTCCTGAAGTGGCGATCCATCAATCTGGTCGTACTACACCAGACTATAATGGCCAGAAAGAACGCAATGAAGTAGCCATAGAGGCTTTTTTGTAGAATACTCACTACGGCATCGGCATCTGTGGCAAAAACGTTCAGGAGCAGAAAGGTGGTGGAGACAGGGATGCGCAGCCGCGTTAGCATCAGCAAGGCTACGGGGGTGAATAGTTGGAGGATATTAAAACTTGTCGGTGCTTCTGAAAACCCTTTCCCTGCAAGCCTCTGGAAGCTTACATCGCCATCATAGAGCACCCAACTATAGGTTACGGTGCCCAAGAAGATAACGGCCATAAAAATCCAGAGATGCCACCACTTTCTGTGTGCATTGGAGGCAATGAAGGTGCCAATGGTTTGGATGCTGTCGTTGGCAATCACTGAGTAGCTGGCCAGCGCAAAGCCGAACCACATAGCAATGATGGGATAAGGGGAAACTAGAATGCAGAAGAGGGTGAGCACAAGCACAAGCTTCAGGGGTGTTTGCCCTTTTTTCTTGAAAGCAAGTACCAGGTAAGTAATTGTTGATAAAGGGGGTTGGTCAGCCCCTTCGTTTATTGGCGTCTTCTCTAAGAGAAATTCGTTATTTTCTTCTTGCTTCATTGGGCACTTTTTAGGCCAGGGCGTTGTTGCGTAACTAATAAAAAACATGCTTTTACAGCGTTTCAATAAACTTTAGGGTAAGAACGCTACGGCAAAAAAAGTAGCCGTAGAGGCGCTAAGCGCATGATGCAACAACGCTCCAGGGAAGTATAAAAGCGCTCCTTGCTCATAAACGCCTTATTGTTGATGTTGTTGCTTGCATAGCGCATAGTAAAGTCCTTTATGCGCCAAAAGTTCTTTATGTGTACCTTTTTCCGCAATCTCCCCCTTCTCCAACACTAAAATCTGGTCGGCGAGCTGCGCAGAAGAAACAGTGTTGGAAATAATCAGGGTCGTGCTTCCCACCATCGCCTTCTTGATGTTTCGCAATATGTCGGCTGCTGTTTTCCCATCCACAGCAGATAGGCAATCATCCAGCACTAATATAGGCGGATGTCGAATAAAGGCCCTGGCAATAGCAATGCGCTGCTTTTGTCCACCCGAGAGCGTCACTCCCCTTTCACCGACCATCGTCTCCATTTGGCTGGGGAATGTTTGAATGTTCTCGTAAACCTCTGCTAACTGGGCTGCTTGTATTATTTGCTTGCTGCTCGCTTCAGGTTTCCCCCAACCGATATTGTTGGCCACTGTATCAGAAAAGAGCAGCACATCCTGTGCCACATAGCCCAGCTGTTGCCGGAGAAAAGGTACGTCATAATCCTGAATAGAAATGCCATCAATTGTTATTTTACCGCTGTCAACGTCATAAAGCCGGCTTACTAGCTGCGCCATGGTAGACTTTCCTGCCCCAGTAGTGCCAATAATAGCGAGTGATTTGCCTGCAGCTACTTGGAAGGTGACGGAACGTAGTGCTTTGACGCCTGTGTTGGCATAGGTAAAGCTTACGTTATTGAAAGCAATGTGCCCTTGTATGGGGCTTTTGAGGGCTTTTTCGGAGACAATAGGGTTTTTTACGCTTAGGAACTCGTTGATCCGTGCTTGGGAAGCGGCAGCTTTTTGCACCAAGTTGTTGATGAAACTTACGGAGAAGGTGGGCCATGCCAAAAGGTTGACGTACATGACAAATTCGGCAATTTCCCCTGGCGTGCTTTTACCCTGGATTACTTCTTGCCCACCTATAAAGACCACCAATACAATCCCCAGGCCAATGATACTTTTGGTTGCAGGGAAGAAAAAAGCATTGATGTTGGTGAGCCGCAGCGATTGCTCTTTGTACACATTGCCATCCTGGGAAAAGGCTTTGGTAAATTCCCCCTCACGTGCGAAAGCTTGCAACACGCCAACGCCAGAAAAGGATTCTTGCACAAAAGAGGTTAGGCGAGCAAGTTGGTGCTGTATGGCGCTGGCATGCGTTTGCATAAAAGTGCTGACGTAATACGTGCCCACAGCCAGGAGTAGCACGGGCAGTACTGTATAGAGCGCTAGCCGGGCGTTGATGAAGAACATGTAGGGGATAAGCATGAGTAAGCCCAAGATTGAATTGAGGCCAAACACCATGGCGGGCCCCAGGTACATGCCTACTTGGGTTATATCTTCTGAGATACGGGCCATTAAATCTCCCGTACTGTTTTCTCTGTAAAACTGCAAAGGTAGTGTTTGGTAGTGCGCATAAATTTCATTCCTCAGGGCACATTCAATCCGTTTACCGGTTATTGAGATGCGCTCACGCGCCAAAAAGCCGAAGAGGCCTTTGAGCATAGCAACGAGTAGCAGCATCCCACCACAGAGGAGCAGGCCGTTGGCGAGGGTGTTGTAGACGATCTTTTGGAGACCAGTGCCGGAAAGAAGTTGGTAAACCGGCAAGCTTTTTTGCACCAAGTCGAAGGCGTGCTTGATTACACGACCCGGTATAATGGCAAAAACGTTGGAGAGTATGGTGCAGACTGCCCCAGCGATCAGCCAGTATTTGTGGTGGAAAAGGTACTTATTAAGATGACGTAGTGCTTTCACAATGAAATGGGGCAATGCTTATTTGTACCCGCAAAGCAACGGAAAGCGTGGTTGGTTTCAAAAAGTTATGCAAGAGTTTTCAAAGGATAGTGGGTTTGGAGCCCAATAATGGCAAAATATGTCCTAAAAGTGTTCAGTTCTGCAACCAATATTTGGTGGAAACAGAGCGTGGTGCTCTCCTTGCCCCCCCAAGAAGAGAGATACCCTCCATAAAACAATAGTAGTAGAGGGCAACTTTTCAGCAAGGAGAGCAAGCGCGTTCTTGCAGGTGCTACCACAAACTTGCATTTTATTCTTACCAAACCTGTAGCTTTGTCAGGTCTTGGTCCTTCCCTTTGCGATGCATTGGCTACTATTATGTGACGCGTGTCTTCATTGTGCTTTTTTGGCACGGTATGTGATAAGGAGCTAGACACCGGTAAGCATCAGTTTTTTTAACCTTAAACAACCTATAGATTATGAGCAATGTAAATATCAAACCCCTAGCAGACCGGGTGTTGGTAGCGCCTGCCAATGCTGACGAAAAAACAAAGAGCGGTATCATCATTCCAGATACAGCCAAAGAAAAACCCCAGAAGGGCACGGTAGTAGCCGTGGGGCCTGGTAAAAAGGATGAACCCATGACCCTGAAAGTTGGCGACAACGTCCTCTATGGAAAATATGGTGGCACCGAGGTGGCTGTTGATGGCACTGACTATATGATTATGCGCGAGTCGGATATCTATGCAGTGGTGTGAGCCCAACAATCTTCTAAAAAATTAACGTTTAACTAAAAAGAACAAGCGATATGGCAAAAATTATACTTTTTAATTCAGAAGCGAGAGAAAAGCTGAAGAAAGGCGTAGACACGATGGCCAATGCCGTCAAACTTACGCTTGGGCCCAAAGGGCGGAATGTTATCCTAGACAAAAAATTTGGTGCACCCGGCGTTACCAAAGATGGTGTTTCGGTAGCCAAAGAAATTGACCTAAAGGATCCAGTAGAAAACGTAGGCGCGCAGCTGGTGAAGGAAGTGGCCTCCAAAACAGCAGACAGCGCTGGCGATGGTACCACTACGGCTACGCTATTGGCACAAGCGATTTTTACCCACGGTATTAAGAACGTGACGGCAGGTGCTATCCCTTTGGACTTAAAGCGGGGTATTGATAAAGCAATTGTAGCCGTGGTAGAAGCGTTGAAGGCAATGTCGAAGTCCATCAGTGCTTCCAAAGAGATAAAGCAAGTGGCTACTATCTCGGCTAACAATGATAGCACGATTGGTAAGATGATTGCTGATGCAATGGAGAAAGTGGGCAAGGATGGCGTGATTACGGTGGAGGAAGCGAAAGGAACGGCCACAGAGGTGAAGGTGGTGGAGGGCATGGCGTTTGACCGTGGTTACCTTTCTCCTTACTTTGTGACCAACACGGAGAAGATGGAGACGGAGCTTGAGAACCCTTACATCCTCATCTACGACAAGAAGGTCTCTTCCATGAAGGAATTGCTGCCTGTGCTTGAGGCTGTTTCGCAAACCGGGAGGCCTTTGTTGATTATTGCGGAAGACGTAGATGGGGAAGCCTTAGCTACTTTGGTCGTGAACAAAATACGTGGCTCCCTAAAAATAGCGGCGGTAAAAGCGCCTGGCTTTGGCGACAGAAGAAAGGCGATGCTAGAGGATATAGCGGTGCTTACAGGTGGTACGATGATCTCGGAAGAGCGCGGCTACAAGCTAGAGAACGCTACTATCGACTATCTAGGTACTGCAGAGAAAGTGAAGATGGATAAGGACAATACCGTGATTGTGAATGGAAGTGGCAAGGCGGAGGAAATTGAAGCGCGTGTAAGCCAGCTGAAGACGCAGATAGAGAGTGTTTCCTCTGACTATGACAAGGAGAAGCTGCAAGAGCGTTTGGCCAAGCTTTCTGGCGGGGTAGCCATTCTCTACATTGGTGCAGCTACCGAAGTGGAGATGAAGGAGACCAAAGACCGCGTAGATGATGCCTTGCATGCTACCAGAGCAGCTATTCAAGAAGGGATCGTACCAGGCGGTGGCGTGGCGCTTATTCGTACAATCAGTGCACTGGATGCCATTGAGGTAGACAACAAAGATCAGGCTACTGGCGTTGCCATTGTTCGGTCTGCGTTGGAAGCTCCCCTAAGAACCATCGTGGAAAATGCAGGCGTAGAAGGGGCTATCATTGTGCAGAAAGTAAAAGAAGGCAAAGACGACTTTGGTTACAATGCAAGAACAGAGGTATACGAAAACCTCTACGCAGCTGGGGTGATTGACCCCACCAAAGTGACCAGGCTAGCGCTAGAGAATGCAGCATCGATTGCTTCGTTGCTCCTCACCACCGAATGTGTGGTGGCAGAAGAGCCAGCAGATGATAAAGCTGGTGCTGCCGGCATGCCCCCAATGGGCGGCGGCATGGGCGGAATGATGTAGTTGAGTCATTTTCGCACAAAAAATATAACCCGGGTCCGCAAGGCTCGGGTTTTTTTATGGGCAAGAAAGTTAACTTTGCCCACTATCTGAGCACTGATGCTTGGCGATTGCACAATCCAAAAATCTACTAATGGCCACCATCTTCACACGCATCATTAACAGAGAAGTGCCAGCACACATTGTGGCTGAGGACGAAAACCATATTGCCTTCTTGGACATCAATCCGTTAGCAACAGGTCATACGCTTGTGGCGGCTAAGCAAGAAGTAGACGACCTCTTTGCTCTTGAGAGCGATGCCTTGCAGGCATTGATGGCATTTACACAGAAGGTGGCAGCCACCCTTAAACAAGAAATAAGTTGCCGCCGTGTAATTATGCATGTGGCGGGCTTTGAGGTACCGCACGCCCATATCCACCTTATCCCAGTGCACACAGCGCCCAAGCTGCAGCTTACGGAAGTACCGCCATCTGCAGCGGAAGTGCTATCACTTGAGCAGATTGGTGAAAAGTTGCGGAGTGCTATGCCATAGAGTCGTCAAGGTGCAGGAAAAATAGAAGGCAGGCAGTATTTGCACGTCTGTACATGAGATTTACCCGTCAATGTAAAGGAAGCAGTAGCCACACAACCTCGCTATGGGAGAGAGCAGCGGCTTTTGTAAACTTTAACATGGACATTCCCTGGGTTTTGAGGCCCGTATCATGATGTCCAGAAACTGATAATAACATAAAAACAAATAAAAATATACATGAAAGAGGCTTTAGTAATGATCATGTTCTTTTTAGCTAGTTGTTCCTCCAACCAAGAGATTCGTAGGGGAATGGAAAACACTGATCCCACTAAAAAAGATGCGCAAGGGGATCTTCACGCTGAAATGGATAAGCAATTTTTAATCCAGTTTGGTTGCGATATTCAGGACTATCCTTTATCTGCGCCAGAACTATCCCAAATGCACGAATACTTGGCGCAAAAAGAGATAATCAAAGCAGCGTTTTCTATGGCAGTGCTCAAAGAGATAGCCAACAATCCCAACGCTAGGAACAGGTTCGCTCAACAAAATAGGGTAAAAGTGCAAGTGTTCAGCAATTTCATGCCAGAAGCAAGCAAAGAGACAGGCGTTTTTTTTACGACTATGCGCACGCTTACGCAAAAAGAAAGAGCAGCAGAACTGAATAAAGCAGTTCCATCCATGGATAGTGTGAGGAAAGCCCTCCAAAATGAACAAGAGGTACGAACCATGGAAGAAAGTTTCGTAAAATCTCTCGATAGTATCGTTTTTGCCTCTAAAACGATGAGTAAGGCTATGGAACTGAATAATGCAGCACTGTCAACATTGGTTAGCATAGCTGCACCCGAGATGCATGCTCAATTATATAGTCGCGCCAAAGCCGAAAGTAATCTTTCTAAAAAGAAAGACAGCCCGAGAAAACATAAAAAGAAGTTAAAACTTGCTAAGCAACAACTTCGGTGCGGTGGGTGCTCACAATTGAGACAGGAGGATGCATTAAAAAAATGTGGCCGGTGTATCGCCGTATATTATTGCAGCAAAAAGTGCCAGGAAACAGACTGGAAAGCAGGGAATAAGAAAACCTGTTCTCTTTCAGAAGGGTGTAATGGTGCCGGAAGGGTATGTGAAAACGGTCTAAAGAAGACGGGTATCTGCCACCTGGAAGGGTGCGCATTTGCAGCGCTACTTCGCGAGGAATGTGCTACCCTTTATGCTGCTATAAAGTGCAGTCTCTTTACTAAGTTGATGCAAGTGAATCATTCCCAGAAAAACGCTGAAGAAAGTAAAAAATAGCCTTGTGCGTAATCTTGCATATCTGACAAGCTTGGCCACTTCCTTATGCGTAGCTCCAAGGCAGCTCTTTTTAGAAAATAAATACATACACGAACATGCCCACTATCCTAGACGGCCACTTAGTGGCGCAAGCCATTCGGCAAAAGCTCTCTCAGCAAGTAGGTGAGATCCAGGCTAGTGGTGGCAAGGCGCCCCACCTGGCCATTATGCTTATTGGCAACGACCCCGCCAGCCATACTTACGTTAAGGCCAAACTAAAAGCATGCCAAGAGGTGGGCTTCTGCACCACCCTCATGCAGCATGAGACTATTGCAGAGAAGGACTTGTTGCGGCAGATTGAAGAGGTTAATAACGATCCAGCAATCGATGGGCTCATTGTGCAGCTGCCACTGCCCCAACACATCAGCGTGCAGCAAGTAATTAACAGTATAAAGCCAGAAAAAGATGTAGATGGTTTTCACCCACTCAACTATGGCAGAATGGCGCGCAACTTGCCGGCGCATGTGCCGGCCACACCGCTCGGCATATTGACTTTGCTGGACCACTACAACATTGCAACCAGCCGGAGGCACTGTGTGATTGTAGGCAGAAGCAGCACAGTAGGTGCCCCCCTCAGCATCTTAATGGGCCAAAACCGCTACCCCGGCAATGCCACAGTAACCCTCTGCCACAGCCATACCCAACAGCTAAGCGAACTAACACGCCAGGCAGATATTCTGGTGGCTGCTGTGGGTAGCCCCGGGCTTATCACGGCGGAGATGGTTAAGGAAGGGGTGGTGGTCATTGATGTAGGCATTACACGTGTACCAGACAAAACCAGGAAGGCGGGGTACCGCCTGCAAGGCGATGTGGACTTTGAAGCGGTAGCACCACGCTGTAGCCACATCACCCCTGTGCCGGGTGGAGTTGGGCCTATGACCATTGCGGCGCTGTTGCTCAATACGCTACGGGCGGCGCAAAACAGGGCGTACACTGCAGACTAGCCTCAGTAACAATCTACCAAGCAGCAGTAAAAGCGCCTTGGTGGAACAAAGAATGACTACAAAGGCCGTGCTGGGTTGCTTCTTCTTGCAGTTGCTGGGCCAACGCTTGTTGGTTGCAAGTGCCAATAATCAGCGTGCCAAAATAAAACCGATCGAGTAGTGGCTGCAATGTTTTCACCGCATTACCCTCCACTACCAAAAAGTCGACATATATTTTCTCGGCTAGCCGAGGCAAATCCCTGATGCTGTCATTAATAATAAGCAATTTCTTCCCCTGCCATACGGCCACTTTGAGCCCCAGCACAGTCTGTAAGGGGAAAGAAGATTTTTCTGTAGCTTCTTCCAGCGTGTAGG
>CAJQOF010000125.1 GCA_905479855.1 uncultured Cytophagales bacterium | reverse complement strand
AGGGCGCCATGGCCGTTCACTTTTGGGACCCCACCCGGAAGCAACCCGGTGCGCTATTGCATCAACTACAGTTCTTGCGTGATCCAACTTCCGGCCAAGCCCTAAAGGCGAAAGGTATCCACTATTGCGCATGTGATGCGTACGAGGCCCACTATTGGTTTATGAACGCCGAGCAGTTTCAGCTAACCTACCAAGTGCATGGCCCCAAAAAGGACTACACCATTCAGACAGATTTCTGTAGGGCGGTAGCAACTGAAATGGCTCCCTAAAAAAAGGGCTACTTCTTGGCGTTCTTTCTTACCTTTTCACTAACTTCTGCCTTCATCATTCCTGCCAGATGGCGCTGAAACCGAGATTGCTTCTTGCCCTTATTATTTACCTTATTCTCCTCTAGTTTCTTTTTGAGTTTTTCTTCATTGACAAACCGCTTAATTAAGCTTTGTTGGCCAAAGGTGGCCAGGTTAGAGACAAAGTAGTAGAAGCTCAGCCCCGCAGGGAAGCTATTCAGGATAAACATAAAGGTGAAAGGCATCATATAGGTCACCATCTTCATAGGGCCCTCCGGCGGCGTTAGCTGGTTAGTAGACCAAGTGTAGAGCAGTGTAGAGGCAGTCATAAGCAAGGTGAATAAGCTCACATGGCTCCCATAGGCCGGTATAGTAAAGGGCAGTTGGATTATTGCATCATAGGTAGATAGGTCCGTGGCCCATAAAAAGCCCTGCTGGCGTAGTGCAATGGCATTGGGGAAGAAATTAAACATGGCCAAAAGAATAGGCATCTGCAGCAGCACAGGTATACAGCCACTTAGTGGATTGATGCCCATCTCCCGATACATCCCCATTTGCTCCATCTGTATCTTCTGCATATCCGTGCCGTGCTTGGCCTTCATGGCATCTAGCGCAGGTTTTACCACCTTCATCTTCGCCATGGAGATATAGGATTTGTAGGAGAGTGGCAACAGTAAGATCTTGATGAGGAGAACGAGCAGGATAATAATGATGCCGTAGTTGCTGATGTATTGCTCCAGGAAGGCAAAGACGGGAATAATTAGGAATTGGTTGATCCAACGGACAACTGGCCAGCCCAAGGAAATATTATTGGAGAACCCTTTGGTAACCTGCTTGAGGGTATTATAGTCATTGGGGCCGAAGTAAAAGGTAAACTGGCCCTTTTTGTCTTGCTGTGGAGCTACGGTTGGTAGGGTTAGCCAAACCTTGGCCTCTTTCATTGTTGCCTCGCTGTTGGGGGTTGGGGACAGCGTAACGTGCCCCCCCGCAAAGGCGTCCTCCGCAATAATGGCCGCAGTAAAAAAGCGCTGCTTTATGCCCACCCACTGCACGGGCTCTTCTAATACTTTGTCTTGCAGCTTGTCGGACTGCTCCGTGAGGTGGTTAAATTTATTGTTAGCGAGATAATAGTTGATGGTGGTCTTGTTTCTGCAAGCCTTACTATCTCCCTCTGCCCGCTTAATCAAATCATGCCACACAAACTGGAGAGGCTCCTCCCCTAGCACACTGCCTAGCCCCACCATCTCCCACCTGTGCGTAAGTGTATACCCCTTTTTGGGCAGAGAAAAGACCTGTCGGATGTATTGCCCAGGGCCAACGGCCAAAGTAAAGGTGATTGTGCGTGCGCCACCGTCTTCTATACCTTGTTCCGCTGTGTCAAAGAAAAAAGCACTGGTATTAAGCGGTATAGCTTGCGCGGTAAACTGAAAGCCCATAACGCTGCTCTGCCCATCTAGCAGCGTAAGCGGTTCGCCTTTGTGGTCTTTATAATTCTTGAGCACCACCGCCTTAATTCTACCTCCGTGGGAGGTAAGCGTCACTTTCAATACATCATTCTCCACCACCACTTCTCTCTCCGTGCCCTGCATAGCAACGGCAAAGCCGCCCCCCTGTTCCGGAATAGGAGCCATTGTTAAATGGGGCTCTTGCGTTGGGTGTAGCGCAGGCGCTACACCGGCAGCTGTGGCGTGTGCTGCTTGCACAGCTTGTTCCGGAGGCTTAGGCGCATAAAACTGCGTATAGGTGATGAGCATCATCGAGATGAGCATCATTCCAATTAGTTGGTTTTTATCCATGAAAAGGGGTGTTGAATGGGTTGGTTGTGTTTTTAAAACCTTCTTTGGAAGGTGCTTACAGGCTGTTTTAGGTGGCTGGGTAGTTACCGTTTACGCACAATGCTTTTCCATCAATGCATTCATCCTCTCTTTAAGGCACTCCCGTTCTTCGTTAGTTTATTTTTACGTTGCTGTTCCACCGTACCTTGTTGGCAATTGCAAAACTTGGCCCTTTATGCTGAATCGAACTACTACCGCAGCTTACGTTGGCAAGCAAAACCCCAAAAAGCAGTGCCTTTAGGGTATGTTTTTTGTATTTATGGGGCTGAATCATTGGTATGTAGGTAGGTAAAAGGTGCTGCTGCTAACTCCGAAACAGGTACAAAGTTAGCCCTTATCCGCCAAACGCTTGCTATAGAGGTGTGGTGGAAGAATAAATGGGGGGCTCATTAGGCTTCTGGCGCTTGGCGGAGCACCCTGCCTAAATCCTCCATTAAATAAGCAAG
>CAJQOF010000124.1 GCA_905479855.1 uncultured Cytophagales bacterium | reverse complement strand
TGCTTATCGTCCTGGTCTTCCTGGTTCGATTCACTTTCCAAGATGTCCTCAATCTTCACATCTACCCCCAGTAGCTCGCTCAGAAGCCCCTCCAGCACCTCGAAGTTCACTCTGTCTCTAAGCAGATACTTCAATGCCCAGTCAAACCGAATAATGTTGCTTCCTGTTTCTTCTTTCTTTTTTGCCACAATGCGATATGCTCAGTTGTTTTCCTCGCCACAAAGTTACCAATATTTAGGGTAGGTAGAAAGATCCATCATGTTGTGCATATTTTGCAATAGATAGAGAAGTTGTGCCTGGAAAGGCGCGCGCTTAGCAAGTAGCGTGGCTACAGGACAAAGTTGACATTGTACTTCGTAGTTTTGTGCTTTGCCAGTATTTCCGGCTTTCCTTTTCTTCTACTTTTCCCTGACGTGCTTATCCATTACTTACCGCTTATTGTTGTGTTATTGCCATTGCTTGCTGCTCTGGTAGCGGGTTTGGGGCGTAACCAATGTTGCTACTTGGCCACCTTTCTTTTGGCCGGCACAATGTTCTTAGGAGGGTATCTCCTGCTACTTGCTTACGACGGTGCTACGTGGCACTTATCCCTCAACTGGCTCTGCATAGCGCCTTCTCCGCTCCACTGGCCGCTTGGCTTTTCTGTTGACTTTCCAGTGGCAGTGATGGTGTGTCTCACCACTACCATCAGCTTTATTACCCACCTTTATGCACTGGCCTACATGCAACGAGAAAGTCGGCGCTACTTTGTGCTCACTGGCGGCTTTGTCAGTGCGATGCTAGGCTTCTTCATGGCGGCGGATCTTATTACTTGCTTTATAGGTTGGGAGCTGATGGGCTTAGGGTCTTATCTACTCATTAGTTTTTGGCATCAGGAAGAAAGCACCGCCAAGCGTGGCACCCAAGCGTGGCTGACCAACCAGGTGGGCAGCACGGGCTTGCTCATCGGTATCTTGCTCATAGGCAGTGAGCTAGGTAGTTTTAACTTGGCCGAGTTGGCTTTGTTGGCCAAGAAAGTAGACCATAGTAGTGGTTGGTTAGTAGTAGCGCGGTCTTGTCTTCTGGTAGGTATATGCACCAAATCAGCACAATTCCCTTGGTTTAGTTGGTTGCCAAGCGCCATGGTTTCCCCTACCCCTGCTTCTGCGCTCATTCACTCTGCTACCATGGTGGCGGCGGGCGTTTACCTATTAATTAGTAGCGCACCCATCCTAGGAGCAACGCTTTCATGGTTGGCGTACCTAGGCGCTGTTACGGCTTTTATGGGGGCATATGCAGCGCTGACGCAACAGCACATCAAGCAGGTATTGGCTTACTCAACCATCGCGCAGTTGGGTTATGCTGTCATGGCCATAGGTGTAGGCGCAAGCAGCGCAGGACTCTTCCATTTGGTGACCCATGCTTTCTGCAAAGCGTGCCTCTTTCTCTGCGCTGGTGCTATAGCGCGCTTTCTATTACAACGCGGTAGGGTAATGGCCATGCAAGACATGGGGGGGCTACGCAAAGAGATGCCCATTGTCTTTTGCGCTTACCTTATAGCCACCTGTTCCCTGGTGGGTGTGCCAGGCTTCGGCGGCGCGCTATCTAAGGAAGCCATCTTGTCCGCTACCTTGGCCTGGGCACACCAAGAAGCAGTAACGGGCAACCACCTGGGCTATCTAGTCCCTGCTCTAGGCTTTTCTGCTGCCCTGTTGGCCGTAATGTACATGGGCCGGCAGTGCTGCCTAGTTTTTATGGGTACTGCGCGTTGGTCACACAAAGGAACTCCGTGCACACCCTATCACACACCGTGGCTAATGCAGATAAGTATAGTTAGCCTAGCGTTTTTTTCACTTGGCTGGTTGTATAATCCGTGGTCATTGAATGGTGATAGCAGTTGGCTGCTACAACGGTTGGCGCATGTTCCACGCTTGACCACTACATTGTCTGTCACTGCCAAAATGCAACATGGGGGCATGTTGCTATCGCTTGGTTTTGCCCTATTGGGGCTACTGTTATTGGTGGCTTGGCGACTGAAAAGCTTACCTACTCCCCCTCTACTCACGAAGTTATCGCTTCATGGGTGGTATTTAGCGCTGTTCACTAAAATAATTGCTAGTGGGGGGCTATATGCAAGTAGATTAACCGCGCAATTCGATCGCTTGATAGTAGGTGGATTGGTGCGCACCACAGCTGTGCGCTATGTAGTGGTAGCCAACGTAATTGGTTGGCTAGACCAAAAGCTGCTGGGGGGGGTGGTGATTTTTGTCTCTTCAGTGCCCAAATACTTAGGCAGGGTTCATCGGACAACGCAGCAAGGTAGTTTTCAGCAGTCCCTTGTGTGGCTATTAATAGGGATTGGTCTGCTTTATTGGGGTATATACTTCGCTACACAAGGTGTATAAAGGAGAAAGGGTTGCGCTTACCTCGGCCATTCCACACTTCAGAATCTTCCAATACAGGCCCAAAAAACTATTTTTCCGAACGGTACGTTGCTTTAGTAATCAACTATATGCTTACGGATGTAGGTGAGACCTTTGAAAGGCGTTGTTGCATCAACAATAACAGAGATGCCCTTTGCACCGTTTCAATCTCTTTTTTGGTTAAAAACCTTCGGGGGGAAGAGCCCTCAGGGGCGCTAAAAAACAATTAGGCAACAACGCCTCTTTGAAAGGTGTTGTTGCCTAAATAATAGTCCGAATGCCTTTTACAGCGCTTAAAAACACTTTCTGGCTAAAATAAACCGGTGAAAAGTGCCCCCAGAGGCCAATACCCTAAACCGATGACGCAACAGCGCCCATTTGGAATGTCAGTTTGGTCTTTGAGGAGCAAGTGCAAAATGTAAGTTACCTCACCTGGTAGGCCACTAGCTTGGCGATGAGCTCTTCTTTAGAAAGCGCTGCAAACATGTCTTCTGCAATTTGGGCCAATGCAGCACTGGCACGCGGAAGCGGTGATGTAGCGGCGGTCTTATTGGCCCATTCTACTACGCGGCGTTTCTCTATGGCCTCCTTGTTGGGCCCTTTTTGCTGCGTAAACTCAATCTTCAGCTCACGCGCAATTTGCTTAACTCTATTAAGTTCTTGTGGCGTTACCAGGCAGAGCGATATACCCTTTTTCCCAGCCCTCGCTGTTCGGCCACTGCGGTGTGTGTAGTATTCCGTCTGCTCAGGCAGATTAAAGTGCACCACATAGTGCAGATCCTTTACGTCAATGCCGCGCGATGCTACATCGGTAGCGATTAGCACCTGAAGCTGTTGGCTTTTAAACCTCCTCATCACCTTATCTCGCTTAGCTTGCGTAAGGTCACCATGCAGGGCATCCGCTTGGAAACCATTGCGTTCTAGGCTCAGCGCCAATTTCTGGACACCCGCTTTAGTCCTGCAAAAAACAATGCCCCAGAACGTGTCGCGCACGTACTTGCCATCCTTCGACTTGATCTTCTGGTACTCGCCATCGACCGTCTCTTCCATGACCTGGCGCAATTTGCCCGACTGGTCATTGGCGAGCAGCGGATCCCACTTCGAGCCCCAGACCACCTTGACCAC
>CAJQOF010000123.1 GCA_905479855.1 uncultured Cytophagales bacterium | reverse complement strand
GGCTGCAATAACCCAAAGATTAAATACTGTAGTAAAGCGTGCCAGAACAAAGACTGGACGAATGGCCACAAGAAGGTGTGCAAAAGGGCGGTAAGCAAGGGGCCGAAAGTTGAGAGCAAGGGAGAAAATAAAAATTGACGATTGGTGTTAGCCTACCTTTTTCTTGTGTAATTGCTAGCGCATAAACCAGACGCATATGAAGCTAAAATCTACCCTAAAAGAGCACAAAACTTTCTTTTTGCTACATACCTTGTTTTTTCTAATAGCAAGTTTACCGGTGGTGCTATGCAACAATCTCCCCCTCTTTCTTCAGCTTAATAGCCTCCACCATCCCTACCTCGATCTCTTCTTTGATCACGTTACTTTCTTTGGCAGTATTGTTGCCTACCTGCTTTTTATCGGCATTATAGTCGTGAGATGCAATGGAAGAACGGTCCTGACAGCCGTTAGCAGCTTTGTGGCCATGTCTGCTGTTGTACACGGTTTGAAAAGGCTTTTTTTTTCAGACCAACTTCGGCCCATTGCCCTAGTGCCCGCAGACTTTCCGCTACATCTTATAGAGGGCGTTGTGCCCTCTACGCACCTGAGCTTTCCCTCTGGCCACGCTGCCACCATCTTCACCATCGTTTGTCTTATTCGTTTTCTAGTGCGTAGAAAGCACCTTGGGTTGGATATAATGCTCCTCTTGCTGGCAACTGCTGTGGCCTATTCTAGGGTCTATCTCAGTTATCACTTCTACAGGGATATCTATGTGGGGGCTTTGATCGGCACATGGACCACTACGCTAGTTTGGCTGTTAGTTATGCGTTGGAAAGGCCCCGATTGGCTGGATAAAAAGTTGCCGGAGCTGTTATTGGGGAGGTTGTAGTGCATGTAAAGGCACTTTGTTAAGTGCGAAAACGGTGCTCCAAATCGACCAGCTGCTGTTTTATAGGCAACCCTGCCGCAAAGCCCACTGGTGTGCCATCCCCCCTCCGTACACGGTGGCAAGGCAATACAAGCAACAGCCGGTTCTTCCCCACAGCTGAGGCAACGGCTCTTATCGCCTTTGGGTAGGACGTTCGCTCGGCCAATGCCTTATAGCTTATCTGTTCACCATACGGTATGGTGAACAGCTGTTGCCATACGTCTTTCTGCAACGGCGTTCCTTCCAGTAGGGGATGATCTACCGTAAACGCCACACGCTTGCCCGCACAGTAGTCGCTCAATTGTTGTTGCAGCGTTTGGAAGCATGCCCGCCTATCGTCATGTTCCCAAGGGGCTTCAATAGCGGGGCAGCATTGTGACAGTACGGTGTAAATACCCACTACGCTGTTTTCCTGCGCGATGAGTAAAAGCTTACCGATTGGGGTGTTGGCGTAGGTGTAAGCCGTTTTTTCTTCTTCGAGTTGTCTTTTCATCATGTGGTGTGTTACGTTCGAATCAGCCCAGTGCCCATGACTGTGGGCCCCAAGGTAGAGGATGTGTCGTAGAAAACCAACTGGTGATTCTTCGTAAAGAGAAGCGAAATCATAGCACAACCGAGAAGAAACATGTTACTTGCGTAGTAATTTGCTTTTGCAGGAAAAATATTTCACTTTCGGGCCTGTGGGAGTAGAAGGGGCTAGATGCTCTCGTGCCAATCTGGAGGTTAAGGTGAGAGTTAAATCCAGTGTTTACCAAACCGATCTATGATTATGAATAATTATATAACAAAAAGTTCCTTCTCCTATCTGGCTGGTAAGGGGGCCTCAAATATACAGACGTTGGCTGCGTTTTCGAACGGTATTGTTAATTTCAGTGGGTCTTTTCAGTTGTTCTATAAGCATACGGCCTGCTGTATGTTAGTAAGTTGCTTTCTATTCACTGGGTGTGATGGGGGTGCACAGTTGGGTATGCAGGCCGGAGACGAAGCGTCTAATAAAACAGTAGGTGTGGTTAATAGTGATGTGAGACCTTTGGCGCATAATCAAGAGCAGCTCTCTTCCGTGGATACTGTATCTACGCTATCTACTGCATTGGCGAGTATAAACATTAGGCATTTGAAAGACGATGTCTCTAGAGATCACTTCTCAGTGACAGTAGACCACCTTTCTACACAAAACCACAGGGAGTTAATGGAACAGCGGTGCCGACAGATTATGAAAGAAAGCGACGATAAACGAACAAAAGAACTCAAAGAGGTATTTGATAAACGGATTGGCCTAAAAGAGGCTATTGAAGAGGATGTCTTCCCTTGTGTTGTATCTCTTGCAACTAAGGATGGTATGTTTGGCACTGGTTTTTTTCAACACCCGATGTGGTTGGTGTCAAATGCCCATGTGCTACCTTCTTCTACTGATTTGGCGAATACCACCTTAACAAATCATCAAATTGAACCCGGCAGTAAGCTTAATGTAGCGAAATCGTTTCATCGATCTCATAAAAATCCCAAAGCCCCAGACATAGCTATAGTGAATGTTGCCTTTCGTCCAGGTGGGGGCAGCAAAGGATTACCTATGAATTTTTCCACTGATGATTCAAATGAAGAATCCATATTGTTTTATACTTACTTTTCCCCTAACGAGAAAACTCCCATCATTAAGTACCTTACTCCTCGTGATACAACTGGGTTCCCTCTACTTTATGAATGCAGCGACGGTACTAACCCCCAACTTGGATCTTCTGGCGCCCCCATTATTGAAGCACGTGTTATAAATATTAAGCCTATCCCAAAGTGGCAATTTAGTACTGTCGGCATGGTGTATGCCAGATGTCAAAATAAGGCCAGAAATAAGCAGAAAATGGTTTGCGCAATCCCTGTAAAGGATGATTTGGAACAACTTCGAATAAAAGTGATAGCCCCTGTAGAGGTAGCTGAGCGCTGCGTACAAATGCTTGCTGAATGTCTTAAAGTATCAGCTACTCAAGAGGCTCAAAGATGTTTTTCTAATGCAAGCGAAATGTATTCAGAAGCGAGAAAAAACTTTATAGCGTTTAAAGAAGGTGCAACAGGGCTAGAAATCGCGCTGCCAGATGGTTTAGAGAAACTACGTGGTAGGTGCACGATTGATCATAGTGGTTTTTTGCTAACTAAAAACCAGGCTCATTTGTGCGATAATCAATGGTCTGATAAATCTTCTGTAGAAGAGAAACCAGATTCCCCACAATCCTTGGTTATTCCGACACCTAAGCTTAACGATAGTAAAAAGAAGATAGCTGTGCTATGCCCAAATTGTGAAGGTGGTGGCAGATATCTGTACGACCTTAGTAATGAAAACAAAGATTTAATATTGATTTGTGAGGAATGTAGTTCTGTCTGGTTAGGGCCTGATAAAGTAGGTCGTGATGATGTAGTTTCCGACGAGGAACTTGGGAAATCGTTTGGGGTTGCTGATTCTGAATCTCTCTTTGGAGATGCTTCAGGCTGGACACAAGTGGATACTAACCATTTTGAAAATTGGGATGACATTGAACTAATACGAATTAC
>CAJQOF010000122.1 GCA_905479855.1 uncultured Cytophagales bacterium | reverse complement strand
CCACGCTTTATTCCGCCGTAGGTAACAAGGCCACTAATCTCACTGACTACCGCTGTGTTGGACGGGTTTCTTGCCTCAAAGAGTTCGGTGACTCTAGGCAGGCCACCAGTAATGTCCCTAGATTTCCCCATCATGCGTGGGATTTTCGCTAGGATCTTCCCTGCATAAATTTTGTCTCCATCTTCTACCATTAACTGTGCTTTCACGGGTAGGTTATAGGTGATCTTAGTTTGTTGCTTGCCTTCTATAATCAGCGCCGGGTTTTTGGTCTTATCTCTGGTATCAATAATCACCTTTTGCTTGTGGCCTGTTTGCTCATCGTACTCCTCTTTGTAGGTAATGCCCTCTTCTACCGCCTCAAAGTTGGAAACACCAGCCTCTTTGGCAAGGATAACAGCATTGTAAGGATCCCAGTAACATAACTCCTGATCTTTTTTAACCTTCTCTCCCTCTTTAACCCTCAAATATGCACCATAGGGCACAGGGCTGCTCATGATCACCTTCTTTTTGGCGTCTAGTATATGCACTTCGCAAGACCTACTCATTACTACCTCTGCGCTTTCTCCTTCACTGTTAGTAGTTTCCACCGCACCCATGTCTTCGAAAGAGACAGTACCATCATGCTTGGCTATAATTTTTGCATCAACAGCAATGTTGGAAGCAGTACCCCCCACGTGGAACGTCCGTAGCGTTAGCTGTGTGCCCGGTTCCCCAATAGACTGGGCTGCAATAACCCCTACAGCTTCCCCTTCTTGCACTATTTTGCCTGTGGCAAGGTTGATGCCATAGCATTTTACACAAGCTCCTCTCCTGGCTTCGCAAGTGAGGGTAGATCTAATTTCTACTCCGTCTACGTTGGCCTCATCAGCCGCGGCAGCAAGTTTTTCTGTAATCTCCTCGCCAGCAGGAATGAGAAGTTCTTTCGTAATAGGGTGGTAGACGTTACGAATAGCCACACGCCCGAGTATCTTTTCAGAAAGGGGCTCAATAATTTCGTTGTTCTCTTTTAGGGGAGAAACCACTAGCCCTCTTAGCGTATTACATTCCTCTTCGGTAATAATGACATCTTGTGCCACATCGACCAATCTTCTGGTTAAATACCCAGCATCCGCTGTTTTTAGGGCCGTATCAGCCAGTCCTTTCCGTGCTCCGTGGGTAGAGATAAAGTACTCGATTACGTCTAGCCCTTCTTTAAAGTTAGATAGAATAGGGTTTTCGATAATACCACCGACAGAGCCTTGCAAACTTTTTTGTGGTTTGGCCATCAGTCCCCGCATACCACCTAACTGCCGTACCTGTTCTCTCGAACCACGTGCACCAGAGTGCATCATCATGTATACAGAGTTGAAGCCTTGCTGGTCTTGTTCCAGCTGCTTCATAAGCAAGTCGGTGATGCGTGTGTTCACACGCGTCCATATATCAATCACTTGGTTATAGCGCTCCCTATTGGTCACTAGCCCCATGAGGTAGTTATTCCAAACAGTATCTACTTCTTCCTTGGCCTGGACAACAAGTTGGTCTTTTTCTTCCGGGATTTTCACATCATCGAGTGCCATGGTCATTCCACCTTCGTAGGCAGACTGAAAGCCTAGCTCTTTGACGGCATCAAGGAACTGTACAGTACGGACCACACTTGTTTTCTTATATACTTGCGCGGTGATCGTCTGCAATATTTTGCTGGTGAGCATTTCGTTGATAAAACCGAGCTCTTCAGGTACCAATTGGTTGAAGATAACCCTACCTGCTACCGTATCCACCATTTCCTTGGCGGGATTACCTTCTTTATCGATGGTAGCCACTTTTACTTTGATGTTAGCGTGC
Source organism: uncultured Cytophagales bacterium (assembly GCA_905479855.1). Lineage (GTDB taxonomy): Bacteria > Bacteroidota > Bacteroidia > Cytophagales > Amoebophilaceae > UBA8403. Next base: position 2,146 of record CAJQOF010000122.1, on the reverse strand, counting down.
TTTGCCAAACAGCCGCTGGCAAGTGCCATGATTACCTCATCAGGTCCATAAAAAGTCATGCCTTCGCCCACTACGGGGTGTTCGGCAGTATGCTTTCTTCCTTTTGTGATGTAGTACAAGCCCAGTACGATGTCCTTGGAAGGAACAGCAATTGGGGCCCCGTTGGCTGGGTTTAGAATGTTGTGCGCTGAGAGCATGAGTAATGATGCTTCCGTAATGGCCTCTTGGCTTAAGGGAACGTGCACAGACATTGTATCACCATCAAAATCCGCATTAAAGGCTGTACATACCAAAGGGTGCAGCTGAATGGCCTTGCCCTCGATGAGCTTGGGCTGGAATGCTTGAATACCGAGCCTGTGCAACGTAGGGGCCCTATTGAGCATAACAGGGTGGCCTTTCAAAACATTCTCGAGAATGTCCCAAATTACCGGCGTCTTCTTTTCAACAATTTTCTTGGCAGTTTTTACTGTTTTCACAATACCTCTTTCGAGGAGCTTCCGAATAATAAAAGGCTTAAAAAGCTCTGCAGCCATATCTTTTGGGAGACCACACTCGTAAAGTTTAAGCTCAGGTCCCACTACGATTACTGATCTTCCGGAGTAATCCACGCGCTTCCCTAGCAGGTTTTGGCGGAATCTTCCTTGCTTGCCCTTAAGCACATCACTCAAAGACTTGAGCGGTCTTGCTCCCTCAGAAGCCACAGCATTGACTCTTCTTGAGTTATCGAACAAAGAATCCACCGCTTCTTGTAGCATTCTCTTCTCATTCCTCAAGATTACTTCGGGTGCTTTTATGTCAAGAAGTCTCTTTAGGCGATTGTTTCTTATGATTACTCTTCTGTAAAGATCATTAAGGTCGGAAGTAGCAAAGCGGCCCCCTTCTAGCGGAACAAGCGGCCTTAGTTCGGCAGGTAGCACGGGAATAACGCGCATAACCATCCACTCTGGCTTGTTCTCGATTCTGGTTCTTGCGTCTCTAAAAGCCTCCACCACGCGCAAACGCTTGAGTGCATCTGCACGACGTTGTTGGGAAGTATCATTGGCTGCCTGGTGCCTAAGTGCAAAGGACAGTTCATCCAACTGAATCCTTGAGAGAAGGACTTGCAGCGCCTCAGCGCCCATTTTTGCAATGAACTTATTGGGGTCATTGTCATCCAAAAGCTGATTCTCACGGGGTAACTTTTCTCTGATCTCCCAAAGTTCCTCTTCTGTGAGGAAGTCCATGTGGGTAACACCATCCGATTCTGCTACTCCTGGTTGAATAACTACATATCTTTCGTAGTAGATAATTTGGTCTAGCTTTTTTGCAGAAAGGCCAAGCAAATAGCCCATTTTGTTGGGGAGCGATCTGAAATACCAGATGTGGGCGATGGGTATTACAAGCTCAATATGGCCTATTCTTTCGCGACGGACCTTTTTCTCTGTGACTTCAACGCCACATCGATCACAGATGATTCCTTTGTACCTAATTCGTTTGTACTTCCCGCAATGGCATTCCCAGTCTTTTATAGGGCCAAATATTCGCTCACAGAACAACCCTTTCATTTCTGGCTTGTGGGTTCTGTAGTTCACTGTTTCGGGCTGAGTAACTTCTCCCCTGGAGCGCTCCAGGATTTTTTCTGGGGAGGCCAGGCTGATGATTACTTCCGAAAAATCGTTGGTGCTTTGTTTATCTTTTCTAAACTTCATAGCTGCTAGCTTATTGTGCTGCGATTGTACCTATTGTACTAGGGGAGGGAAGACTAATTACCTGAGTGTGATTTCTAGGCCTAGTCCTCTAAGCTCTTGGATCAATACATTGAACGATTCTGGCAAATTGAGTTTGGAAATATTTTCTCCTTTTACAATCATTTCGTAGGCCTTAGAACGGCCAACTACATCATCTGATTTGATCGTTAGCATCTCTTGCAGAACATGGGCTGCGCCAAATGCTTCTAGTGCCCATACTTCCATTTCACCAAAACGTTGCCCACCAAACTGTGCCTTACCACCCAGGGGCTGCTGCGTAATGAGGGAGTAAGGTCCTGTGGAACGGGCATGCATTTTGTCATCGACCAAGTGGCCTAACTTGAGCATATAGATAACACCCGTGGTTATTTTTTGGTCAAATTTATTGCCTGTTAGTCCATCGTAAAGATCTGCTTTGC
>CAJQOF010000121.1 GCA_905479855.1 uncultured Cytophagales bacterium | reverse complement strand
GACAAATATAGCGATGTTTGGGTAAGGGGCTTGCAAACCGGTGCGAAGGATGTATGCACTCGTTAATTTGTACGCAGTAGCTGAACCCATGCCATAGGCCAAAACAATTTAGAAAGCTGCATACGGCATGTTACCCTGGCTGAATGGAGGGGGCCCAATCGTGGTCGACCGAAACCACGTTGATAGGCCGCATACCCAATCTCAAAGATGCATCGCAACGATGTTGCTGTTGCGTATGCTGTTCCAGCGCTGCGGAAATAATTATCAATTACAATGACCAGCATAACGCCCATTGTTGCCTTTCTGAGCAAAGCGAGGAATAACTTTTGCCATCCTGAGGTTTATCCTGAGCCCGCGAAGGAGCTCAAAGGAACTGACGCAACGGCGTGGAGGGAGAACTTGACGACTAACATCGCTCCTAGCCACCACCATCAGCCCCTACCGTCGCCAACAATCACAAACAACCGCCGCCGCCATGGCTGCATTCAGGGATTCCGCCTGGCCATAGCGCGGAATGGTGATGCGCTGCTGAATGTAGGGAAGGAGCGCTGTACTAATGCCGCGGGACTCGTTGCCAATAACAATCAGCCCAGGCAGGGGCATGGGCGTATGGTGGAGATCATCACCCATAGTAAAGGTGCCCAAAATGGGCCAAGAAGTATGGCTAAGGAAGGGCGCCAAGGGAGTATGGTGCACCGCTACCCGCGTGAAAGAACCCATGCTGGCATGCAACACCTTGGGGTTGTACCGTTCCACAGTAGTGGGCGAGCAGATCACCGAAGGAATGTTGTACCAATCTGCTATACGGATAATCGCCCCCAAGTTACCCGGATCCTGAATATCATCCAGCACCAACCCCCACGCATCGCTGGGCGGCGATGCGCTGTCTGGAGGCATGGCTACTACAGCCAGGGCAGCATTGTTGGTATTGAACGTGCCTAAACTTGCCAGCGCTGCTTCATCTGCCTGATAAACAGGAACTGTGCACCCCTCCCCAAACGCAACATGTGTTTCTAGGAAGGTAGCCGTGCCCACCACCATCTGAACGGTATAGTCCGAGGCCAATAACAACCCAACATTCTTGCCGCCTTCTACCACAAAAGCATTTTCTTGCTGCCGATATTTCTTTTGGCGCAGGCTTTTGATGAATTTTGACTGCTTTTTCGATAACGTGCTAAAGGAAACCTGAGTTTGCGACATACTTATTATTTACTACTGATTACTGCTGCTTTGTCTTTGTCGGGCTGTGTAACCACACAGTTCCTGCAAGAAGATGCCTCTTGGCTAAAAAAGCAGCGGATCAAAGGTACCCGAAAAGTAGAAAAACATGTGCTGGCGCACCACTATCAGCAGCAGCCTAACACGCAATGGATGGGCGCACGCTTCCTCTTATGGCTCTACCAAACCGGGCAGCGCAGCTTTGACCCGGCAGCTATTCAGCGCCGCATGGAGCGCATAGAAGCTGATTTTGACGCGAAGACAGCCATCGCTGCTGGTGATAAAGAAAGGATAGGCTACTTGCAAAAGCGGAGGGAGCGAAAACTAAAGACGCAAGCCAGAAAGCTTGAAGAGGGTAACTTATTGATGCGCCTGGGAGAGGCGCCTGTGCTTTATAGTCCTCAGCAAAGAGAGGCGACAACGCAAAGTCTATTGACCTATCTCCAGACTAAAGGGTATTTCAAAGCGCAGGTGCGTAGTGAGATCAAGTTACAGGATAAAAAAGCATCCGTTACCTATTTCATCGAAGAGAATGCCCCCTACTATTTGGGAGAATGCCGCTTTAATACAGCCGATAAACCGATTCAACAACTGTTCGAGGAGCACCAAGCTGAAAGTTTGCTCAACCGCGGAGCGCAGTATGACCAAGAAGTGTTGCGGCAAGAAAGAGAACGTATTTATGCACTGGTGAGCAACAATGGCTATTTCGGTTTCAACAAACAATATATCCGCTTTGACGTGGACATCACGGGGGTAGATAATGCCGTGGTTATAGCAACGGTCATTGATATGCCTGCCAATAGCCAGCCGCATCGGAAGTTCCACATAGACCAAGTAGAGTGGATCGTTCATGCAGACCAACCTGCTGAAGTGGAACACGGTGTGCAGAATAATGGCATTACATTTCGGAATTTGGAGCAACAGTTTATTCCCAGAGTGCTTGCCAACAAGCTGCCGCTACGCCCTGGCCAGCTTTACAGCAAGGAAAAGTTGATTGAAATACAGCGGAGGCTCTCTAGCCTAGATATTTTTGACCGTATCAACATTACGCATGATATCTTGGGCGAAGGCAAGCTGAGGGCCCGTGTTTATACGCTACCAGCAGATCGTTACCAGCTCTCTAGTGAGTTGGGGCTTCAGATGACCCATTGGTTGCCGGGGCCTTTCTGTAATTTTTCTTTAAAAAGCAGAAATATTTTTCGCAGGTTGGGGACTTTGACGCTGGCAACGAATGTGGGCTTAGAAGGAGCATCTTCGGCAGCGGGCAGTGGAGGATTTTCTACAAGTCAGGCATTAGGGGCAAATCTTTCGTTTGCTTGGCCACAGTTTCTGTTTCCGCTGAAGGATACAACCCGAATGTACCTAGAGAAGTTACATCCCGTGACAAAACTATCGCTCGGCTATGACTTTAGTCGCCGCCCAGACTATACGCAGAATACCTTTACAAGTTGTATTAACTACGGCTGGAAAGATCGGAGCATTGGCACGTATGAGCTAGTACCGCTGCGTATTGATGTGATTGACACCCTTCGTATGGATGATTCATTCCGGGAGCACCTAGCAGCACTCCGCGAACAGGGCAATAGTTTACACAGAAGCTTTAATCCCTCTTGGATAAGCCTATTATCCTTTCAAAGCACCTTCACCCAAAGGCCTACATCAGATACTGACCTCTCCTATTCGTCGCTGGCATTATTCTTTGAGAGCGGGGGCGTGCTGAAAAGCTTGTTCAACATGCGTGAAATTATGCCCAAGCTTCAATTCTATCAGTACCTCAAATTCAATATCGGCTATAAACAGCACCTACCCCTCCGCCCTAGTACGCTGTTTGCTTACCAGGTTAATACGGGTATCGCCTTTCCCTACGGCGAAGAAAGAGCACTCCCTTTTACGAAACACTACTTTGTAGGTGGCCCTAATGATCTGCGGGCTTGGTCACCACGCAGCCTCGGACCTGGCAGCCATAGCCCTGCGCACAATAAAGACAAAAAGTATTATCCAGAACAACCAGGAGAACTTCTGCTTCAGGGGAATGTGGAGCTAAGGCAACAGCTCGTGGGCTTTTTGGAAGGGGCACTCTTCCTAGACGGTGGTAATATTTGGACTTTGCGTGCCGATGGCCGCCAAGATGGGCAGTTTAGTATAAAGAAATTCTACCAAGAAATTGCCTTGGGCACCGGTGTGGGCTTGCGGCTCAACTTTAAGCTACTTGTTTTGCGGCTAGATGTTGGCTTTAAACTATATAACCCAGCCAAGCCCCTGGGGGAACGTTGGGTAGATTACCGGCTTGCTTTCGGCAAAGAAGGAGGGTTAAAAGAGCAAACTGTTTTTAATATTGGTATTGGCTATCCCTTTTAGCAAAACTTAACCAGCTCCTTTTTGGGGGCGTGCATCTTCCTAATCAACAAGAAGGAGGGCGCTTTATACGGCTATTTTGCAGGCCACTTTGCCCCTGCTTTTCCCCGACATGGGCAGATTATTTTGAATAGTCCATAGTTCCCTTTAAATTCGCTCCCCGCACCAAACGAATAAAAATGGCAAAAATCTGCGAAATATCTGGCAAAAGACCTCGTGTAGGTAACAATGTCTCCCACGCCAACAACAGAACCAGGCGTTGGTTTTACCCTAACTTACAAATGAAGAAGTTCTTTCTTCCCGCGGAGGATATATGGATAACGTTAAAAGTATCTGCCTCTGCCATTAGAACTATCAACAAAAAGGGCATTGACGTAGTGCTGAGAGAAGCAAAGAAAAAGGGCACCTTGGCCAAAGAACTCAACTGGATTGGTTGTTAGTGATCGGTTATTAATTATCAGTTATCAATGCATGGTATTGTTGCGTAGACAAAGGGAAAAATTCCTTCTACCGTAACACTAGCAAGCAGACAAGGCAATCATATTATGGCAAGCAAAAGCAGCAGAGTGCAAGTTATCTTAGAATGTACAGAGCACAGAAAAAGTGGATTCTCTGGAATATCACGCTACTCTACAGAAAAGAACAGGCAAAATACGCCAGACAGGCTATTGCTTAAGAAGTACAATCCTATATTAAAGAAAAACACCATTCACAAAGAAATTAAGTAACCATTATGGCAAAAAAAGTAGTCGCCACCCTGCAAAAGGGCACAAAAAAAAGCTTCGCTAAAGTAATTAAGTCTGTACGTTCACCCAAGACGGGGGCGTATACCTTTAGAGAAAGTATAGTGCCAACCGAGTCGGTAAAAGAGATTTTTGCGAAACAGGCATAGTACGTCTATCCCTATTAACAGGCGTATAGTGTTCTTCCCTACTTTTTAAGCCCCTCTTTGGGGCTTTTTTTGTGGGTGTATTTTATTGCATCGCTCTGCTGTGGTTATTGAGCGCAAGTTCTGGAAAATCTATAAGCGCATTTCTTGCTACCTTGCGGCTGCCTAGCTTAGGCTAGAACAGAACCGCATGCGTTCGTAGTCGGGATACTACGAACAGCTGATAACTCAAGATGGCGTTGTTGCATAAACAATAATGCAAATGCCCTCTTCACCGTTTCAACCCCCTTTTTGGTTAAAAAACTTCGGATAAAAGTGCCCTCAGGGTCCCTAAGCCGATGAGGCAACAACGCCACTAATCATTACTAACTAGGAAAGCTTTTGTACGATAAAATACTCATTGCCAACCGAGGAGAAATTGCCTTGCGCATTATAAGAACGTGCCGAGAAATGGGCATCAAAACAGTGGCCGTTTACTCCACAGCGGACAAGGAGAGCTTGCATGTGCGCTTTGCCGACGAGGCCGTGTGTATTGGGCCTCCTTCTAGCCGGGCCTCTTATCTCAACGTTCCACAAATTATTGCTGCTGCCGAGCTCACCAATGCCCATGCCATTCATCCTGGCTATGGGTTTTTATCGG
>CAJQOF010000120.1 GCA_905479855.1 uncultured Cytophagales bacterium | reverse complement strand
GCTGGCTGCTGGCCGCTAATTCCTCACATCTAACCCCCAGTGCAGCTTTTGGCGTAAGACATCAAAGAGGTTGCTTTGGTCTACCTTAACTAAATGGAGCTGAAAGGGGGCTTTTCTTACAGTGAGTTCTTGGTCGGTATTGCTGGGGTAGGCGCGTCCATCAAGTGTAATTAAGAACTTATGGTTGCGGCTCTCTACCCTAACGGATAAAACTGCATTATCTGGCACCACCAAGGGCCTTACGGAAAGATTATGGGGGCTGACGGGCGTAACCACGAGGCTATTGGCGCTGGGCAACACGATGGGGCCGCCACAACTTAAGGAATAGCCGGTAGAGCCAGTGGGGGTAGCCACCATTAGCCCATCAGCCCAATAGGTAGTGGCGAGTGCACCATCGATGCAAAGCGCTATGGCCATCATGGCAGAGCTATCTTGCTTTAGGAAGGCTACTTCATTGAGCGCAAAGTTGGGTTGGGCTGTGGGCACGCACCCGTTCTCTAGTGCCAAGAGTGTGCGTGTATCAAGGGTGTATTGGCCTTGAAAAAAGCGCGCTAGCGCAGCCAGGGCTTCCTCTTGCGCTACGGTAGCCAAAAAGCCCATGCGGCCTGTGTTAATGCCTAATATCGGTGTTTCAGTACCGGCTACATAACGCACTGACGCTAGTAAGGTGCCATCTCCGCCGATGCTAATCATTAGGTCCAGGGGAGGGGCATCTTTTGGTGATGCCAGAAGTTGTAAGGTAGGAAGCGGGCCTTGGGTAGATTGTAGTAGGCTGTAGAGAGGCTGCGAAGCGTAGCAAGTTGCCTGGTGCGCTGCTAGTGGCTGGAGCAGGCTGGCGATGAATGGAATAGCCTCCTTAGAAGAGGGTTTGCTGTGTAAGCCTATATGCATGGCGTGGTTGTGCTATCAACCTTGGGGTAAAAAAATGAATACTGGCTGGCAGCCAGGGATGTGCAAGAGCGCCAATAATACCTCTAACAGAAATTTAAAACCAACGAAAAGTACACATAAAGTATACCCGCACCAACCCAATAGGCCATTAAGCATAAACAGGAGCAGGCGACAATATGTCTCGAATGCAACGCTCATCGAGTCCTCTGGCGCGCATCCGCTGCATGAGTTCTTTGTCTCTTGCTTGCATGCCTTTTTGCATGCCCTTTTGCATACCCTTCCGCATGCCCTCTTCCCTACTGGCATCCCTTATTTTATCAGTCCAACTCGTTGTCCAATACATCATGGCTTTTTCTTTTTCCTGTGAGGGTAAATTGAGTAAGATGTCTAGAATTCCGCCAACGTTTCGCTGGTCTTTCTCTCTATCCATCGCAAAGATAACAGCTACTTCCAGATGTGCGGCAAATTCAGCTGCTTTTAGTTGCGTAACAACTTGGGGGTTGTCCCTTAAAAACTGCAGCATATTGCCGTGCTGGGCCGCATAGGCCAATATTCTTACCAACCCGATATTCCCTTGCGCTAAAAGGGTTTGGTTGGATGCTGTGTAAGTTGGCATAAAACAAACCGTATAGTCCGAGCCGTCACACAGTTGGCTGGCCGGCCTTATCGCTTTTTTCATGTCCGCAGATAACCCACACGCTAAGCCTGTGTATATCATTATCTGCACTACACTAGGGAGTACTATAAGTCCTTTTGCGTCGCTTAATTCCTGGAAGGTGTATTGAATAATATCATCTTTGTAGCCAAAGAGCCGTATTAGTTCATCGCCTATTAGGGAATTCATAAATTCGAGATGAATAAACTCAGGCCGTTGCTTGGCATACTCAGCCAAATAGAGGATGTCTACATTCTTTTGACGTAAGTCTTGCCGAATGAAGTTTGTTTTATAGGGCGTGAGCTTTTTCAATTGCCTGTCACAAAACCAGCTTTGCAATGGACCAGGCGCTTTAATTGCAGCCTCTAAGAAGCGCTTTAAGTTACTTCTCTTCCCAGACACAGCTTTGCACAAGCCATCAAAAGGATGGTGTAACTTTTTTGACACCTGCAGTAGGTGTCCTGGCGCTGTTGCTTTATTACTGGCCATATTACTGGGGAGTAAAACAGTGGAAACTAATCGGTAAAAGCCCCTTGGTATAGTGTAATCATTACATTTGGCTCCTGCCAGTGCCAAGCAAGAAGTCCGTTATCTTGAGTGCTACTTCAGGCGGTAGTGTAAGCGGTACTATCTTCAGCTGAAGCTCCTGGATGATAGCCAGTTGGACTGTTTCGTTGCCTTGCGGTGCAAAGAAAGAGTCTGCCACTTTACAGACTGCTTGGGACGGCAATATAAGTTTTGGCATTAACTTTTGCACCATGATGGGGTAGTGCAAGATAGTGTTTACAGTTGTGCACATATTCTCCAGTTGGGCTGTTTTTCGTCGTATCTCCCCAACCTTTATGCGTTCAGTCTCTACATAGTGCCATGCAGTATCTGGCCTGTTTTCGCAGGCAGTACATATTTCTTTTGTACCAACTAAAAGCTCTTTCATAGACGTTTGGAATTCTTGAATGCCTCCGTCTTTATCCTCAGTACCTTTTGATAACCATAGTGGAAATACTACTTTAAACAAATCGGCATTGCCACTTTCTGTTATACAATTGTGCAAAATCTCCATTGGGTGATACTTGGTAGCGCCAGCTTGGAGTCATAAACGTACTACTCCAGCCAAATCTGTTTCGTTGATCTGGGGGGCAGGCAGAAAGCAGGCGCATTCTATGGGTGAGAGGGCATCATTTTCTTCATCTTCTTCTACATAATTTACCTGGTCAGGGGCTGCTTTGTGGTTGAGTAGCAGCTTAACAGCCTCAACCTTTCCAAACATCGCCGCTATGTGCAATGGCGTTTTTGGGAATTTTAGGGATGTGTACGACAGATTGACGCCTTCTGCTGTCGCCTTTTCTAGCAATGGCTGTAAGTCTTGTGTGTTGGGCTGCACAACGGCCCCAATCAATTGGCGGCTATACATCTCTTGTTTTTCAACACTGATACTTCTTTCCTCTTTGGCAGTAGCTCCTAAGAGTGCTGTCTTGCTTTCTTGGTGATCACCATTATCCATGCCCAAGGGTTGCATGGTTGCACCGGTGCAGCTGCCCAATAGAAGCAGCGCACTGGTGAATAGGGAGAAAGGTGTGTAGGTATTTCTCATTGTATTTTTTTAAAAGTTAATATTCAGGGGCTGTAACACGCTAGCTATTTCCCACAGATGCCAGTGCCAAGCAGAAAATCCGTTACTTTGCATGCAACTTCGTGTGGTAACGTAGTAGGAGCACCATCCTTTGGGGCTAGTTTCCGCACCATGGTGGGGTAATGTGCTAAAGTTTTCAGAACACTATGCATTTTTTGGAGATTACCTTTATTTTTCCGTAGCCCAGAAACATAGAGTCCATATGGGTCGTACCCATACTCAGGCCTATTCTCCAGATACGTTATTTCTTCATCTTCCATACCAATGCATTCTTGGCATATACGCTGCAGAAGATTGTATCTATTGTTCAGGTACCCAACCCAAGTGTTGGTTATTTCTCGCGAACTATTAAGCACTGGCGAGGAGCAGAATAACTTAAAGAGATCTACATCGCTGTGGTTGATAGACCCTTGTATACAGTAGTCAAGGTTATGGTGGGTAGCACCAGCTTGCAGAAAGTCTTGTACCATGCCAATCCTACATGCCCTATCTCGTCGTGCACCAGGTATGTCAAAAACACGTTCTACGGCTGTATAGCCACCTTCTTTGGGAAAATCTCCTCTGCCGCCAGAAGGCACCAGATATGGCCCCATTTGTACACGTACATCAGGGTCTGCTCCATGTGCTAGCAATAGCTTAACAGCATTCGGGGAAGGTACTTGGGTTGCTATATGCAGTGGCGTCGTGGCATATTTCTGGGAGATGTAGGAGATGTTGCATGCCTGCCTTAACAGTTTGATGTTTTCAAGGATAGCAAG
>CAJQOF010000119.1 GCA_905479855.1 uncultured Cytophagales bacterium | reverse complement strand
GGAGGCCATCCTTGATTAAGCCACCTTGGTTGGTGAGCAGGGGTGGGTTTTCGTGCAGCGTTTTCTCAATCTTCTCTAGCAAGTAATCACAGCGGTGCAGCTCTTCACTTAGCCTGAGTAGTAGCTCATGGCTACTTGCCTGGAGCTGGCGCTGGATGGGGCCTATTTGCTGGAGGGCTTTTTTGAGCGCTAACAGCTCTCTAGGGTTGGCTCTTCCTACAGCAACTTTGGAGATAAGGCGCTCTAGGTCCCCAACTTGTTTCAGTGGCTGAAAAACATTGTGCCACAGTGCCGGGTCTTCCACAAAGACCTCCACTGTATCTAGCCGTCGCTGAATAGCATGCAAATCTTTGAGCGGCAGCACCACCCACTTCTTCATTAGCCGGGCCCCCATGGGCGTTACCGTCTTGTCCAGTACATCAATGAGCGCTACGCCTTCCTCTTGCTGGGGATAGAGTAACTCCAGGTTTCGGATCGTGAATTTATCCAGCCATACGTGGGTATCCTCCTCAATCCTGGCAATAGCGGCAATGTGCTTTACCTCTTTGTGCTCCGTTTCTTCCAGGTAGCGCAGCACTGCGCCTGCGGCAATGATGCCGAAGGGCAATTTTTCAATACCAAACCCTTTGAGCGAGGCCGTGCCAAAATGTTCGGTGACCATCTCATAGCCGTAGTCAAAATGATAGACCCATTCCTCCAAGCAATGGCTATTGTACTGGTCTTTGAAGAGCTCCTGAAGATCTTTTTGCTTTTTCTTACTCAGGATTATTTCCGAAGGCCTAAAACTTTGGAGCAGCTTGTCGATGTAAACAACCGGCCCCTGCGCTACCAAAAACTCACCGGTAGAGAGATCCAGGAAAGCAATGCCCAGTTCCTCGTTGTCAAAGTGCAGCGACGCCAAGTAATTATTGCACCGCTTGTCCAGCACTTGATCGTTGAAAGAAAGGCCCGGCGTCACCAGCTCAGTTACCCCCCGCTTCACCAGCCCTTTGGCCTGCTTAGGGTCTTCAAGCTGATCACAGATAGCTACACGATGGCCAGCCCGCACTAGCTTGGGGAGGTGCGCGTCCAGCGAATGATAGGGGAATCCCGCTAGCGCTACTTCGGCCGCCGCACCGTTGGCCCGTTTGGTAAGGACAATGTCCAGAATCTTACTGACCTTCATCGCGTCTTCGCCAAAAGTCTCATAGAAGTCCCCCATCCGGAAAAGCAGCAAAGCACCAGGATATTCTGCTTTTATCTGGTTGTACTGCGTCATCAAGGGCGTCTCTTTGCTCTTGGCGGAAGGTTTGGGTTGGATGCGATATTTCATGTGAGTAGGGTGGTGCGTTGTAGTTTGGCACTACGCCAACGAATTGGTGGTACGTTATGGCGAAGGTTTGCTATTCCGCGTATAAGAACGTGATGGCAATACTACCCCCGTTGGGTATTGGGGAAGGTGCCATGATAGCCGAGGTGTACCTAACACCTTTGGGACAACAAACTACACACAACGTGGAGCAAGCAAGAATTTCCGAGATATTAATCTTGTAGGGCAATTTTTGCGAGCTCTTCTTGGCTCAAGCCGGTTACATTGCTTACTGAGTCTAAGGAGAAATCCCTATGAATCATGTTTCTGGCAATGGACCACTTCTCTTGTTGCATTCCTTGTTGCACACCTTGTTGCCTCCCTTGTCGCATTCCTTTGTCTATATATCCTTGTGCTATGCTCATCATAACTTCCTCTTTTTCTTGGTTATTCATTGCGACTAAATTTATTAAACTTTTCAGACTATGTTCTTGCTGATTGATGCAATTACCCAGGTAAGACAATGCCAAAACCCGAAACTCTCTGGGCAATGTATCAAAATGCTCTTTAATGCTCTTTAAAGATGGGAGAATGAACAGCGTTGGCAAAAGCACCATACGGGTCTGGGGTGCTGGTGGCGTGTAATCCCTCGAAGTAAAAGCCTAGTTTAGGATCTCTATAAATGGCATCGACCGGCATTTTGGGTACCTCTAGCAAAGTGAATGGGGCCATGTAGAGAAACTCTTTGGCAAGTGCTGGGTTGGTATAGTAGTCTTCCAGCGCAGTAGAATAGTTCCAGGGTTCTTTGCCATTGTAGATAACAACGGTTGGGCCACGCCAGATAGCATGAACGAGCGCATAAAGCCCCCTCATTTAGGCATTAACCTCCTTGGGCAATTCTTGCTAGCTCTGCTTGGCTTAGGCCGGTTACACTGCTCACTAAGTCCATGGAACAAGCCTTGTTAAGCATCTTCTTGGCGGTAAACAATATTCCTTGTTGTACTCCTCTTTGTTCTCCTATCTGCTCGTATGCTTGTGCTATTGTCATCATAACTTTCTCTTTTTCTTGGTTATTTATTGCGGCCAAATTTATTAAATTTTCCAGACTATGTTCTTCTTGACTGATACAATTGCCGAGGTAAGACAACGCCAAAACCCGAAACTCTTTGGGCAGTGTATCAAAATGCTCTTTGAAGATGGGGGTATGCATAGCGTTGGCAAAAGCCTCATAAGGATCTTGGGTGCTGGTAGCGTGCAATGCTTCATAGTAAAAGCCCAGCGCCGGGTCTCTGTAAATTTCATCGACCGGCATTTTCGGTACCTCGAGCAAGGTGAATGGAGCCATGTAGAGGAACTCTTTGGCAAGCGTTGGGTTCGCGTAGTAGTCTTCCAGCGCAGTAGAATATTTCCAAGGTTCTTTGCCATTGTAGATAACAATAGGCACTATAATAGGCAGTTGCTTATGTTCTTGCTTTAGGTGCGCTCTCATGGTTACCACGGCATACTCTAGCATCCGAAAGGGCATTTGCTCATGCGGGTTGCGTTGGTGCTCACTCATAATGAAAAGTACCCTATTTGTCCATTGTGCAGCGGACACATGTAGAGAAGATCGTTGTAGAGGCTAATTCCTTCGTCACTAATATGTTTGCTTTCCACAAGTACCAGCTCCTCCAGCTTGGCCAGGGGGAGTATGATCTTTGGGAGATAACGGTTAAAGAAGACCTGTGCCATCTCTTTGCGGCTCATTACTTGGTAGAAGAAATCATTGTGGGGCGTTCTATTGTCCAGCATATGGGATATTGCTTTTGTTGGAACATTCAGACCAGATGATCTCTGGTGTTCTAGGGGCGCCTAAGGTACTCTGCAAATCTACAACCATACGCATGTTTGTCATCAGCAGGGTAATGGAGGCACTTTACTTCCTCCCATGCGCTAGGGTTGATATTAGGAAAAAAAGTATCGCCCACCAATTGCGTCTTAATTTCTGTAAGATAGAGCTTGTCTGCCAGCGGCAGCATTGCCCGATAAATTTCCCCTCCCCCCGCAATAAACAGTTCCGTTTCACCAGCTCGCTCAGCGAATTTCAAAGCAGCAGCCACGCTGTGCACCAGAGTAACGCCTGCTATCTGGTAATGCGGCATGCGTGATATAACAATGAGTTCTCTGCCAGGCAGGGGTTTATTGATAGAGACAAAGGTTTTTCTGCCCATAATTACATGGTGGCCCATAGTCTTCTGCCGAAAGTGCTGCATGTCCCGGGGCATACGCCAAAGAAGCTGGTTGTCCTTTCCGATAACATTATTCTCTGTTTGGGCAACAATAATGGACTTGACCATAGTAGTGGATTTTGGACGAATATAGCATGCTTTTGTAGGAGTATCTACGGGGCAATAGCAGGGCAGGTTACCCAATTCCATGCCTTATCGTGTAATTTTGGGGCATCTCTCGGGCACTGATAACTAACTCACCTTACGCACAAAGGCACCTGTTTAACGCATATGTGCTCTGAATTAATCTGTGGAAGGTTTTCGTGAGATGTCATTTTCACTAATTGCCGTGTAGTGAGCATTGAAGGCATACTGCGTAAGGTGAGTAACGAATAATCGATAACTAATAACGAATAATCGATAACTCATAATCGATACCTGATAACTAATAATCGATAACTAAAAAACGTGAAGATATTTAAGTTTGGCGGCGCATGCATCCAAGATCCACAATCCATCAAACAACTTGCGCAGCTTGTAAAGGCGGAAGCATCTCGCCCTTTGGTCGTTGTTGTCTCGGCCATGGGCAAAACAACAAGAGCGTTGGAGCATGTGTTCCAGCAAAAGATAGCAGGCCAACCTTATGCTATTGCCCTACAGGAGCGCTGTCAGTTTCACCAAAATAGTATTGATCAGCTCTTAGTGGCTTCACGGCAAGAGGCGCGGCAGGCACTGGCGTTGTGGAAAGCGGAGCTTTTAGCAATGCTCTCTCTGCCGCTTGGCAATGGTTCGTTGGACAAGTTGTACAGCGGCATTGTGGCGAATGGGGAGCTGCTAGCTTCTAAGCTGGTACACTATTATCTGCGAGAAAACAAGATGGATTGTGGGTGGGTAGATGCTAGGAACTTCATTAAAACCAACAGTGGGTTCTGTAGCGCTCAGGTTGATTGGGAGATAACGCAAGATTTGGTGAGGCATGAGATGGTACCTCTTCTGGCCCAGCAACAGATAGTGGTTACGCAGGGATTTATTGGAAGCAACGCGGCGGGCGAAACAACTACGCTGGGGAAAGAGGGCTCTGATTTTACCGGGGCGCTTCTGGCTGCTTCTATAAAAGCGCACTCTTTTACTATTTGGAAGGATGTACCTGGGGTAATGAATGCAGATCCTCAGTTCTTTAAAGCACCGATTAAGTTTGATAAGCTTTCTTACCAAACAATGATAACGATGGCTTTTTACGGCGCCAAGGTCGTGCATCCTAAAACCATACAACCGCTAGCTGCGTACAATATCCCCGTTTACATTAAGTCTTTTTATCGGCCCCATGAGGCAGGCACAGCCATCACCAATGATGCCCCAACAGCAGTTGAGCAGCCAATCTATATGTTAAAGGAAGAGCAGGGGCTTATGCAGTTTAGTTTGGATGACCGAACGTGCTTTGATGAAGAGCGACGAGGGGAGGTGCTTCGCGAATTGGCGCAGCAAAATATGCAGGTGAACATGTTGCAGAGTAGCGCGCACGTGCTCTCTGTTTGTGTGGATGTTGCTCCACATAGGGTGGCATTGCTTTTAGAAGCGTTCAAGCCAGCGTTGAGGGTGCACTACCAGCCACAAGTAAGTTGCCTAACAGTGCTACACCAAGATGATTACGCACTACAGGCCTTACCTGAGCAGGATGTTTTGCTAGCAGTGCAAGGGAAGGGCATTTATCAAGCAGTATTTCAACAAAAAGAGACCCAGCGTATTATAGACCAACTCTCTTCACCTACAAGCCTACCAATACAAGGCTAATACTCATCTTCGGGAAAAAAGAAATCATCCTTGGTGGGATAATCAGGCCAAATCTCCTCAATATTGGTATACGGTTGCGTCTCATCTTCCAGTTCGTGCAAGTTCTCTTCTACCGTCAGCGGAGCCCCGGAGCGCTTCACATAATCAATAAGTTCCTCTTTGGTTGCAGGCCAGGGCGCATCATCCAGCCAAGACGCCAATTCAAGAGTCCAGTACATATTTATTTATATTTTAGTGATAGTTTACAAAAATGTCCTTTCAGCACAACCCCAAAAGGGACGCGAAGTTAACATTTCTATCCAATTTGCACACAATAGGCCTGAAATTAATTGGCAAGGGCAGCAGGATGGGGGCTGTAGACAAAGCCTAATTGTTATCGCTAGCGCTAGGGGCTAAGCTTTTTAAGCAACCATTATTGGTCAAGGAACAGGATCATAACCGCTCCCACCCCACGGCCGGCAACGCGCCAGTCGTTTTGTGCCCAGCCATATCCCTTTTAGTACACCATGCTTTATAATCGCTTCTTTGGTATAGCAGGAGCAGCCTGGGTAGAAGCGACAACAATCCGAGATGAGCGGGGCAATGAGGTATTGGTAAAAGAGAATGGGCAGGATAAAAAGGTTTGTCCATACAGCATGTAACCCACCCATGCTCTCTGGCCTTTCGCGCGATTGAACACCTTTTTGCCATTTATTGACATTGCTTTTGCATGTTTTCATGTTTCCATATTTCATTCAACAGCCTGTGCATCTTTGTTGCAAACGGCGAATTTACCTTTTTGTAGCTGAATAACAGGCACATGCTGGTTATCATGCTGTATGCCATAAGCAACACCCTCAAAGATGTCTCCCTGGTAAGACGCTTTCTCCCAGTGCTTTTGAAAGTAAACACCATGTTGGGCTAGCCTATGGCCTAGGAAGCGCATCATCTCATAACCCGTGCAAGCATAATAGGCGGGATATTCGGAAAACTGTTCGTAGAAATTCTCTCTGAATTGGTAGATACCACCCCGTGCATAGTCAATATAGTTCGGCGACACAAGATAGATGCGCAGCCGTTTTAGTTGGTCGAAGGTAAGCGAATTGTGCTGGAGCCATGCCTCATGACCTATAATGCAAGGAGGATGCTTTAGCCTCTCCACAGTGCTCAGCACATTGGCCACCACCAGTTCATCTTTGGAGGCTACATAAAGATGCGTTAGCGCTTCCAAGTTCAGCGGCTCCGCTTGCTCCTCCTCTTCTTCCTCACCCATTGCTACTCGCCTTTCATTGAATGCCTCCACAAAACCCTGCGCAGTTTCTGGCTCAATAGAAAGCACAAAGGCCACTTTCTTGCCCGTATCACGTTCAATGCACTGTTTATAAGTAAAGGCCCGTATCATGTCCTCCTTAGAAGCACCATAAACAATGCCCACGTTAATTTCTTGCTCCTTGTTTTGCCACGCTTGCAAGGTGAACTCCGCTGCCTTTCTGGCCTGCGTCTCCAAGCTCGCTTGGAACAAAAAGGCAAAAGCGTTATTGCCTACCACATCAGCGTTTTCAGAGAGCGGATTGAAGAGGTTGATTTGGTGCGCTTGCGCAAAGGCTGCTACCAGGGGAATGGTAGAAGCGTACAATGGACCAATAATGAGATCCATAGCCTTTACCTCCTCTTGCTCTAGCAGACCGGCAGTAACCTCCGGGTCCTTCTTGGTGTCATACGCAAAGAGGTTAATCGTGATGCCCTGTTCGGCCAGCTCGGACACAGCGGCCTTAATGCCTTGGTAGAGCGAAATGACAAAAAGGTTGCTATTTTTCTCCTCATAATCCACCTCATCCGCAAAGAAGGGAAAAAAGATCGCCACATTATAGCTTTCTTTTTTGGTGGAAGTAACGCCCTTGAGTGGGGCATGCTCTTCCAGTGAAATATTAAAATCACGTACCAAGCCATTGAGCAAGGCTAGATCTCGGCTTATAAATGGCTGCATTGCTATGCTGCTCAGTAGTGCCTTGGCAATCTGTTCGTCTTGTGGGTATTGCTTTAAAAGCGCCTCCAAGGCAGCAACGTCCTCTACATGCTCCAGGAAGTGCGCTTTTATCTTTGCCACAGACTTTGCCAGTGATTTTTTGCTAATCTTATTCAGCCAAGCCAACCCGGTACTATAGTCTTGCGCTTCGCACCGCAGTTGGCCTAGCCAATAGTAGACCTCATCCATCTGCTCCCATGCAGGAAACCCATTG
>CAJQOF010000118.1 GCA_905479855.1 uncultured Cytophagales bacterium | reverse complement strand
TAAAATAATTACAAAGGTGGCTTTAGGCTTCAGATAATGCCCTTTTCTTAGTGACTATTGTCTTTGCAGTACACGTTAGTGATATGATTCGTAGCCAAGAAGACTGCAGAAAGCTGATTGGCTGGGTATGGCTCTAGGCTGAGGGTATTGAATCTACCATCGCCCTGCCATGTGTGGTGTAGCCGTACCCAAAGCGTGAATCTGGGGAAGGAGAAACTCCAATAATGAGGCTGGAACCGATACGGTGCCTTCCTGGCGGATCTTCCATGGTAAGCGTCCCGAGTTTTAGCGCATTGAAGTAGAAAATCCACATTCCGCGCCAGCCATCCTTGTACTTTGCTGTACCATGCGTAATGTTATATTGCTCGTGGTGCATCAGGTTCAATTCTACCAATGTCTCTGCAAACTCCCGGTTGAAGTCAGAACACATACTGTGATATAGTGCGCACTTAATTTGCGCTATACAATCGGGATCATCGTATGGCACGGAATCTTTTACGAAATCTGGTGTTTTAAGCAGTTTCATATAATAGTCTTTGTGAATGTTGTAGAGTTTTTCTTCTTCTACATAATAACCGTGCCCTATCTGCTCCCTAATGCAGTTGACGTAGTCGGCAGAGGTCATTGGTGTTTTAGGTGTTGTTGCTTTTGTATCCATAATGGTTCAAGATTTAAACAGTTCAGTGGTACGAACAGCGTGCTTTTTACTCCACGCGGCTATGCGCTCTCTGGCCCAACGAGATTCGGGGCCATGAGGTACCCTCAATTTCGTTAGGCTAGGCGAGAATTCCAAATATATTGCAATCTGAGGGCTATGGCCCCTTGTCTTTTTTAGCTTTCTTGCAGCTCCCATAGTTTTTTATACAAGCTGCCTTCGGTATGAATTAGCTGGCGGTGAGTACCCTCTTCAGTGATTTTTCCTTGCTCAAGCACAACAATCCGGTCCATGTGCTTTAAGGTAGAAAGGCGATGTGCAATGGCAATGACTGTCTTTTTTTCGTCCTTTATAAAGAGGGCTAAACTCTCTTGAATCAACTTTTCTGTTTGGCTATCGAGCGCAGAGGTTGCTTCGTCGAGGACCAAGATGGGGGCGTCCTTTAGCATCGCTCTTGCAATGGCTATGCGTTGCCGTTGCCCCCCAGAAAGTTTTATCCCCCTCTCTCCCACGTACGTATTGTATTGTTCGGGAAGTGCCATAATAAATTCATGGATGTGCGCTTTTTTGCTTGCCTCGACTATTGCTTCTTTGGTTGCATTGGGCTTGCCATACCCAATGTTCTCCAACAGGCTTCTATGAAATAGCATTGTATCCTGTGGAATGACCGCGATGTTCTCCCTAAGTGAATCTTGGGTAACATGGCTTATGTCTTTTCCCGAGATAGAGATTACTCCTTGGTTCCATTCAAAGTAGCGAAGAAGCAGGTGAATCAGCGAGGTTTTGCCTGCACCGGAGTGGCCCACTAACCCAACTTTCTCACCCGGTGCAATGGTGAGGTTAAAATCCTTCAGCAAATGGTCTGCGGCCCCATACCCAAAGCTAAGGGAATTGAACGCAATACTTGGGGTGGTAATCGCTAACGGAGTGGCGTTTTGTTGGTCTACGTTCTGCTGTGGGACATTCAGGATAGCGAGGGAACTCTTAAAATCCCCCATCTCGCTAGAAAGATCTTGTAATAACATCATGGCGCCCCACATATTATCCAACGCGCCCATTGTAAGGCCAAATACAAACGCAAAATCTCCCACCGTGATGAGCCCATTCATTCTTAAGTTGATCACGAATAGCAACATGAACAGAAGCATACATAGTTCAAAGATCCCTGCAATCATGTATGTTTTGAAGACATGCTTGTATAGTCGAATATGCTTGGGTATAAAATCAACCGAAGTGCTATCCTCTAGCGCCTTGCATTCTCTGCTTCTTGAGGCAAACGAGAAAAGGGAGATGATATTGGTAAGTCTATCTGACATCTGCCCAATAAGTGCATGCGTGCTCTCTGTCTTTTGAAATGAGAACTTATTTAACGTTAACGAGAGTTTATACATAATGGGGATCTTAAGGGCACAATAGCCAAAGACTAGTAGACCAAGATACACATTCACAAAGAAGAGTGCTACAAAACTCACTATTACTTTAAGGATTTGCAGAAAGGCCCCATGATGAATTGCAGACCAGAGCTTGTTATAACCATCTAATAACCCTTTTAACTTGGTGCTGATTGCCCCACTCGCATGGTTTTGGAAAAAGGCATAGGAATGATGCTGTACGTAATCGTAGGACTTTAGCAGGATTGAGGCTTTTACATAAGGTTCTGACTTCGACGCTGCTATATTACTTATCCCCCATACAAGCTCGTGTGTTAAATGTGCCCCAAGAAACAAGATAACTGGAAATATGACGCTAGGGTATGATAAGTTCTCTGTAAGGACGCATGCATCTATCAGCAACTTCATGGCATAACTATAGGCGAAAGGGTATAAGCTAGCTACAATTGGTGCTAGCATCATGATGAGGTAATGCCACTTGTAGGGTTTTATATGTTCCCACAAGAATGAGTGGATAGATTTAGTGCGCATAGTTAGCTGTGCGTTGCGTCAGTTTTGGGTATGAGGTAGCGTATACCAGGTCAATTTTCGCGTCTAAAGAAAGGCCGTGGCGTTCAGCGATGGGGTTAGCAGTGTTTTGCTTTCCTTGGAGCGGGCGCTAGGCTATACATCACCGGCCAACCAAGCTGTTGCCTGCCATCTCTTGCGGAATGGGTAACCCCATCAAGTTGAGTATAGTGGGCGCAATATCGGCCAGCTTACCTGCTTTCAACCTGCCTTTTGCTTGTGGGGCAAGGACGGAAAGAACACCGATATAGATGCAGTTTGTCCACAGTTAATGTGGACTTCACTTAAACGCCTTTGTGCTGTATAGTTGCATGCTACGCATAGCACTGCATTCTTTTACGCGCTTCGGTTCTTCTTCTAAGGTATTCTTGAGGATTTTCTACAGAAAGTTTATAATTATCCTCTCGTACTCCCCTAAGCCATTTCATGACCTTAAAGCCAGGTATTATAGGAGATTGCATTTCTTTTCCTTTTTTGCTCATGGTAGTATCTCTTTGGGACTTCTTATATCGATAGTTTTGTATCCTGATTTTAGATTGACGGCGTTATACTGCTGTATGCGAATAAAATTGACCCTATGCCTGAAATTCCAACTTACCAGTACACTTACGTTGTGTATACTAGCTAACGCAATATGCAATGCGTCCTCTGCAGATTTCTGGGTCAGCGCTCCTTCTAGTATGTATCTTCTTGCCAAGCTTTTTGCTTCATCATTGTTGCTCACGTACTCTAGCCTTCTTTTATTTTCTTCTTGCAGTGTTTGAATTAGGCCAATGACTTTTTTGGGGGCCTTTTCTAGCTCACTTATCGTAATATCTGAGTAAATAACCGTAGCATTCTGCCCAAATATATATTCGAAGAATTTTATGGTGTCCTCCGAGAACTCTCGGTCAAAATATCCCCCAAATACCGATGTGTCTATATAAAATTTCATGTTCTGCTATCCTAGCAATACCAAGGCAACTACACACTGCTTGGTTATTGCAGCACTCTTGAGCGACACAAAAATACTCCTTTCTTATACACAGCCTATCGACTTGCTGTTTACATTTTCTTGGCCGTAATTTTTGCCTTGTTTGTGGCTGTTATCTGCGCGATGTCCGTAGCAAAAAGATTACGGGCGACAGGGAAAAAAGAGGCCTATTAACAATCAACCAAGCTAACCCCCGCCATCTCTTGCGGAATGGGTAACCCCATCAAGTTGAGTATAGTGGGCGCAATATCGGCCAGCTTACCTGCTTTCAACCTGCCTTTTGCTTGTGGGTCTATGAGAATGCACGGAACAGGATTGGTGGTGTGGGCTGTGTAGGGCCTTCCTTCTTGGTTACACATCTGTTCCGCATTGCCATGGTCTGCTAGGATAATGGTCGTATAACCACTCTCTAGTGCCTGCTCAACCACCTTTTGTACACACTGATCTACGACTTCGCAGGCCTGCACTGTGGCATCAAACACGCCGGTGTGCCCTACCATATCGGCATTGGCAAAGTTGAGGCAGATGAAGTCCATAGACTGTTGCGCAAGAATGGGCAGCACCTTCTCTGTAATGTCAGTTGCCGCCATGGCGGGCGTTTGGTCGTAAGTGGCTACTTGTGGTGAGGGGCAAAGTAGCCGTTTTTCGCCGGGGAAAGGTTCTTCTCGGCCTCCAGAGAAGAAGTAAGTAACGTGTGGATATTTCTCTGTTTCGGAGATTCTCAGTTGCTTTTTACCCTGTACGCTCAGGACTTCCCCTAGTGTGTTCTTTAGTATATCCTGCTTGAAGAGGGGGTGCACCCCCTTAAAGTTCCTGTCATACTCCGTCATGGTTAAATAGTGCAGCTTTAACGGAGGCATACTAGACTGCACCGCCGGTGTTTGGGTGAGCACTTGGGTAATTTGCCGGCTCCGATCTGTTCTAAAGTTGGCGCAGATAACTACATCCCCTTCTCGCAAGCATGCGCTCGGTTGCTCTCCCTTGCCAGTGAGTAGAATAGGTTGAAGGAACTCATCCGTGGTGCCTTCGGCATAGGCGTGCTCAATCGCCTTTCTCCAATCAGTTGCCATCATTCCCCAACCATGCACCAATGCATCATAAGCCACCCTTGTTCGCTCCCAACGCTGGTTCCTATCCATGGCATAGTAGCGGCCCATGATCGATGCTAATCGGCCATTAGTGCCTTGGAGCTCTTCTTCCAAGTGAGACAAGAAGGCTACTGCGCTTTTAGGAGGGGTGTCTCGTCCATCGGTGAAAGCATGCACAAAGAATTTAGGTAGCGCATGCTCTTTAGCAGCCCTACACAATGCTTGTAGGTGGCTCAGGTGGGAATGCACGCCTCCATCGGAGACAAGCCCCATAAAATGGACCGCCTTTTGGTGCGTTTGGGCATAGCTGAATGCCTCCAATAATGTTGGGTTCTGATAAAACGCGCTGGATGTAATTGCTTTATTAATACGCACCAAGGACTGGCCTACAACCCTCCCTGCGCCTAGATTGATGTGCCCCACTTCAGAGTTGCCCATCTGCCCTGGAGGCAACCCCACATCCAAACCTGATGCAGAGAGCTGACTATGGGGGTATTGCTGGTAAAGCGCGTCTATAAAGGGGGTGTTGGCCTTGTCAATGGCGGAGTATTGTGGGTTGGGGGCAAGGCCCCAACCGTCTAGGATAAGAAGGATTAGCTTTTTATGCATTGGACTGGGGGATTGTGCGGGTAGTTGCAGTTGTGGGGGGCAACAAAAGCCGGCGAGCGAATTCCAGTAGCCTACTAGGCCGCAACAAGCATGCTTTCCACTTCACGAACAGAACATTTGGCACTCTTGGCAATAAGGTCCCTGCCTACGCCAGCCCTGTCCATGCCTAATATCATTTCAAGCCTACCTCGTTCCATGCCTTGTTCTATGCCTTGTTCTATGCCCCGTTCCATGCCTTGTTCCATGCCTCTTTTCTCTATTATTTTAATTGCTGGGTTTATTTCACACATAACTCCTTTTATTAGTTCCGGGCGCAAGTTAAACAAAATGCGTAATAGTTGAGCACGTTTCTCCTCGTCTGGCTCCATGGCACCTGCTAAGTAGCCAGCCGCTATTCCATAGTCCATTGTACCCAGATGTGCAGCGAATTTTGGGTTCTCCTGGAGATAACTCAGTACGCCCCTTTTTTTCGCATGCTTCATTAAGACTTCTGCCGGGCCAGTAA
>CAJQOF010000117.1 GCA_905479855.1 uncultured Cytophagales bacterium | reverse complement strand
TATTTATGGGTATTTATGGGTATTTATGGGTATTTATGGGTATTTATGGGTATTTATGGGTATTTATGGGTATTTGCGGGTACTTGTGGGTACTTGCGAGTACTTGCGAGTACTTATGGGTACTTGTGGGTATTTGCGGGTATTTGCGGGTATTTGCAGGCACTCGTGGGTACTTGCGGGTATTTACGGGTATTTATGGGTACTTATAGGTACTTGTGGGTACTTATGGGTATTTGCGGGTATTTGCGGGCAGTTGCGGGTATTTTCGGGTACTTGTGGGTATTTGCGGGATTTGCGGGTATTTGCAGGTATTTGCAGGTATTTGCGGGTATTTGCAGGTATATACGAGTGATTACGAGTGATTACGGGTATTTGTGGATATTTTTGCGCGCAGTTAGGACGAACAGACCATGTGGGATTTATCAAAAATTATCATTACGCCAGAGATGGTTGGGTTGATTGCAGAAATCAATGCATTCAACGATAGCTGGCAACTTGTTGGCCGCCTTGCGCCAGAAAAATTACAGACACTCAAGAAGGTAGCTACCATTGAAAGTATTGGCTCTTCCACACGCATAGAGGGCGTTAAGTTATCAGATCGTGAGGTGGAGAAACTGTTTACTGGCCTGAAAACCCAATCGTTTGTTTCACGCGATGAGCAGGAGGTGGCGGGTTATGCCTATGTTTGCGAGGAAATTTTTCAGGGATTCGAGGCGATTGGCTTCACTGAAAACATCATCAAGCAGCTTCATGGGTGGCTCCTTAAATTCTCTGATAAAGATGAGCGCCATAGGGGGGGAGTATAAAAAGTTCCCTAATAGCGTAGAGGCGTTTGACGAAACGGGTAAAAGCTTGGGGGTGGTTTTTGCAACTGCATCGCCTTTCGACACCCCTTTTAGGATGGAGGAGCTTATTGGTTGGACCACCTCTCAGCTGGCGCAAAAGACTTTGCACCCTTTGCTGGTGATTGGTATTTTTATCGTTGTCTTCCTGGCTATTCACCCCTTCCATGATGGGAATGGCAGGTTGTCTCGGCTCTTAACGACTTTGTTTTTGCTGAAGTCCGGCTACCACTATGTTCCCTATAGTTCGCTGGAGAGCGTGATAGAACGCAACAAGGAGAGTTATTACCTGGCGCTCAGGAGAACACAAACCAGCCTCAAAGAGGAGTCGCCTGATTTTACGCCTTGGTTGACCTTTTTCTTGCGCATGCTGCAAAGGCAGAAAATTCATCTAGAGAAAAAGATTACGCATGAAAAAGTGTCCATGCTTCACCTCTCTGAGCTGAGTGCGGAGATCATCAACCTTATCCATGACCAGGGAAGGGCTGATATTTCCAAGCTTGAAAAGGCAACGGCCGCTAACCGCAACACACTGAAAAAGCACTTGCGTGATTTGGTCATAGCGGGGAACATTCTAAAAAACGGCCAAGGGAAGGCGACTTGGTATACGTTGCCCTAGACTTCTCTAGCGCTCAAACTGCACGATTATTATACAACTTATGCAGCACAGCCTTCTAATTGTCTAGCAAACAGCATCAGCAATACTTGCATGAAGAGAAATTGTTTAGAGAAATACCAGGCTACTAGTTAAGCTTCTCAGACAATTCAATCTCTTTTTTCCTCCACATCTCGAAATCTCCAACCGTTGGACAATATTCAAATACAGGAGGGATTTTTGCTTCCTTATTCTCAAAAAAACCGGGGTCCTTCATCTTCGAGTTCTTGTACCTCGCCGCATTCTCGATCATCACATCAAATATGCGGGTCACTACTTTTTTTCGTTTGGAGGTATCGCTAAGCCTATAGGCCCAATGGAGTGGATGGTTGCCCTCTTTATCCTTGAGAAGGAAGTCTGTTGTGTCATTGGGTAATAAATTAACCATCCTATACAACGAGTCTGAAAGTGACTTTCTACAAATTATTTGCATAAGCGCTGTTTTTCCGTCTTCGTCTTGAAAATTCTCATCAGCCCCTTTTTTTAATAAGAGTTCAAGCAACTTACATAAATTATCATCACCATGCGTTTTCCCTGAAGCTACCAGAAAGAATGCTGTATTTCCATATTCATCAAACTCGTCAACCTTCGCTCCTTTGTCAAGCAACAAACCAACGATTTTTACCCCAGCAATCTCCTCAATGGCCAAATGTATAGGTGCTTTGCCATCTTCATTCTTTGTGTTGATGCGACTTATATTGCCTTGTTGAACTTCTAGGCAAACTTCTTTGAGGTATTTACTTTGTGGATAACATCGCTCACCGTCTATCTCAAAACCTCCCGAGCCATTTCCACCACCCAAACCGCTACACTGCATGTGCAGCAAACAAAGAAGTAATAGGACAGGTAGCCGGGCCAGTAAGGTGTGATTTTTCATTTTCATTATGTCGTAAAGTTAATAGA
This sequence comes from uncultured Cytophagales bacterium, assembly GCA_905479855.1. Taxonomy (GTDB): domain Bacteria; phylum Bacteroidota; class Bacteroidia; order Cytophagales; family Amoebophilaceae; genus UBA8403. Next base: position 165 of record CAJQOF010000117.1, on the reverse strand, counting down.
CTGTAACGCAGTGCAGCAAAGGTACAACTTTCCAGGAAAAGATAGCACAAGTGAGCCTATTTCTTTACCACAAATTCCTTAAGCCAACTGCGCCAACCGCTCCATAAGCAGCTTACATTTGGTCTCCCCATCTGCTTGTTTTTTGCGCTCGGTGGCTATTACCTG
>CAJQOF010000116.1 GCA_905479855.1 uncultured Cytophagales bacterium | reverse complement strand
ATAATGCGGAGCTCTATTTGAGAGTAGTCAGCCGCCAATAAAAGACGATCATCGCTGCAAGGCACAAATGCCTTGCGGATAGCCCGCCCTCTTTCTGTGCGGATGGGGATGTTTTGCAGGTTAGGGTTGGTGGAGCTAAGCCGCCCGGTAGCCGTTACTGCTTGGTTGTAAGAAGTATGTATCATGCCATCTAGGGGGCTAATCATGGCAGGCAGGGCATCTATGTAGGTGGACTTGAGCTTTTTCAGTTCTCGGTACGCTATAATCTTGGCTATAATGGGGTGCTTGGAGGTAAGCATCTGCAAAACCTCCTCGCCGGTGGCATACTGCCCTGTTTTGGTCTTCTTGGGTTTTGCAACAAGCTGCAGCTTGCCAAACAATATTTCACCCAGCTGCTTGGGGGAACCGATGTTAAAGGACTCACCGGCTAGCCCTTGTATCTCTTGCGCTAGCACTTGGCTCTCTTCTGCCATATTTTCTGAGAGCGTTGCCAGCATAGCTGTATCTATTTTCACCCCCGTGTGCTCCATAGCAGCCAATACGCTGACGAGCGAGAACTCTACGTCGTGCAGCAATTTATCGAACCCTTGCTCAGTAATCTTGGGGGCCAATTGCTGGTAGACCTGCAGCGTAATGTCCGCATCTTCGCCAGCATATTCCTTTACCAAGGCTACATCTACCGCACGCATATTCTTTTGGTCCTTTCCCTTGGGGCCAATTAATGCCTCTATGGGTTGGGGCGTATAGTGCAAGTGCTGTTCCGCCATTGCATTCAGGTTGTGCCGTGCCTCCGGGAAGAGCAGAGCGTGGGCAAGTAGGGTATCAAAAAGTGGCAGGCTTACCTTAACCCCATACCGCTGCAGCACCGTGATATCATACTTGAGGTTTTGGCCTATTTTGCAAATGGTGGGGCTCTCTAGCACTTTTTGGAACTCGTTTACCATCTCCTTGGCGGCTTCCGGGTTTTCTGGGATGGGCACATAATAGGCCTCTCCAGCCGTATAGGCAAAGGCAATTCCCAAGAGTGTAGCCTGGTGGGCATCCAAACTCGTGGTTTCGGTATCGAAGCATAGGGTCTTTTGCAGCGCCAAATTTTCAAGCAGTGCCTTTCTCAGCGCAGGTGTATCTGTGAGGTGATATTGGTGCGGTGTAGTGGCTAAGGTAGCCAAAGGCGCAGGGGATGGGGTAGCTTCAGCTGGCGTAGAAGCTTCTGGGGGTAGGTCAAAGAGAGAAGTCTGGGCGGTAGGCTTAGCCACAGTAGGGGAGGAGGGGGCCTCAAAGATCCGCTGCAGCAAACCACGAAACTCCAACTCCTGAAATAATTCTTTTAGTTGTTCCTCATTGGGTCCCTGGTAGCGGCTTTCTTCCGTATCAAATGCCAACGGAACATCGGTGCAAATGGTGGCGAGCTCTTTGGAGAGAATACCCTGTTGCCCATAGGCCATCACGTTCTCTTTTAGCTTGCCTTTCAGCTGTGCTGCATTGGCCACCAAATTCTCCACAGAACCAAAGGTTGCTATCAGCTTCTGGGCTGTTTTTTCACCAATAGAGGGAATGCCAGGAATGTTATCTACCGCATCACCCTGCAAGCCCAGAATATCCCGCACCTGGTCTACGCGCGCTATGCCCCATTTGGCCAGCACCTCTTCCTTGCCCATTACTGTAACGCTATTGCCCATAAAAGCAGGTTTATAGAGAAAGACACGCTCATCTACCAGCTGTGCATAGTCCTTATCAGGCGTCATCATATACACCATAAAGTTCTCCTGTGCTGCCTGCTTTGCCAACGTCCCAATAATGTCATCGGCCTCATACCCCTGCTTTTCTAGCACCGGTATCTGGAAAGCGGCCACAATCTTCTTTATGTAAGGAATAGCCACCGATATATCCTCTGGCTGGGCATCTCGCTGTGCTTTGTAAGCGCTAAAAATTTGGTGGCGAAAGGTGGGGGCAGCCATATCAAAAGCCACAGCCAGGTGGGTAGGGGCTTCCTTTTTGATGATCTCTACCAGCGAATTGGTGAAGCCTAATATAGCACCAGTATTCAGCCCTGCCGTGGTAATTCTAGGGTTTTTGCTAAAAGCAAAGTGGGCCCGGTAGATTAAGGCCATGGCATCGAGCAAAAATAATTTGTTGTTGCTTTTGGGCATCATATAGCGTGTTGTTGTTGCGTTTTCTATGCCCCCATCTTCAGCTAGGGGTAGGGTTTTCTCCATATGCCCCCATCTTTAGATGGGGGTTAATTTCCCAGAGGACTCATGCTCTCAGCATTCCCCAAGCGGCTATAGCGTGTTGCTTTGCTTTGGCCGAGCTTTTGCAAAAATTTCAGCTGCACGAGTTTCTTGATGCTTGCTTCTATAGTACGTGGCGCAAAGCCCAGTGCTGCTATGGCATCACTTCTGCTAAAGGTACCATTGCTAGCCGCCGCCCATTGCCACAACGTTAGCTGCTTTTCAGAAAGCAAGAATTCTCTGCTATCATGCTCAAGCAGGTGAAGGGCCTTATGGCTTTGTTGCACCACCACATCTAAGAAAAAGGAAAGCCATGGCATAATGTCCTCCTGGGTAGTTTTCCACGTTTTTTGCGTTTTTTTCAGTGCGAGATAATAGTCCGCTTTATGCTGCTCAATAATCCGTTCGTGCGAGGCAACGCTGGCAAACAAATACCCCTGCTGCAAAAGCAGTAAGTTGGTAAGCAACCTGCTCGTTCTGCCATTACCATCCTGAAAGGGGTGAATGGCCAAGTATTCAAAGAGGAAATTGGCAATCAAAAGTAGAGGATGCTTTGCTTTGGTAGCGATAGCCCATTGGTACCAGGCAATGAGCTCTTGCATCTCTTTGGGTACAAGATAGGGTAGTGTGGGCTCAAATATTACGCCAAGCACCTTACCGCTTGCATCCTTTGCCTCCACGCGATTATCCCCCACCTTATACCGCCCACTATGGTAGGCATCCTTTTCGCTATGCATCAGCATATCCTGGTGTAGCTTCATAATAGAAAATTCACCGATTGTAATGTCATTATAGTGCTTAAAGATCTCCGCCAAACACGCCAAGTAGCCCGCTATCTCTTGCTCATCTCTTGTGGCAAACTTTCTAATGCGCAGGTTTTTGTACAGTTGTTCCACTTCAGCATCGGTAAGCCTATTCCCCTCAATGCGGTTGGAGGCGCCCGTAGAAGTAACAAGCACCGAATGGCTTATACGCGCTATGGTTTGGGGCAACAGCCGGTCCGTGACATGCCAGCTCTTTTTAGTAGCATCAATTTCAGCAAGCTTTGCATAGACCTTTTCGTTGTCTAGGCCATCTAGATGAAGTCTGCTATGTACACGGAAATCTTTCCAAGGCATCTTATTGGTTTTTACTCACATAGGGGATATGTGAGTATATGTGAGTATATGTGAGCAAATGTAGCCGGGAGAGTTGTGAAAGCAAAATCTTTGTACACTTAATCCTTGTATTCCTTTTCTAGCAAAGCGAGATAAGCCACAAAGTGATATACCCTATTGCGTTTATGCACAATGTGCTCAGACACTAGCCCAAGGTCTACAAAGTATGCTGGTACCCAAAAACTGGACCACTAATTGAGAAAAAATAGGGAATATTTCACGGGTCAATATTTGTACCATTGACACCCCCTAAACCGTGAAATATTATGAGCATAAAACGCAACTATCACAATGCAAGTTTGAAGT
>CAJQOF010000115.1 GCA_905479855.1 uncultured Cytophagales bacterium | reverse complement strand
CGAAAAGCAACAGCTATTCAGCGCGGGGAAGTAATGCCCCCTACCGGTCTGGGTAAGCTTCATTCAGCATCTCTTCTATTTCATCAGCATAACCCCACCCTATGCAACCATCTGCCTTTTTCACCACCGTACGCAATCGCTCGATGTAAGGAGTAACCCTCTCTACCGGAAATTGGTGCATCAACTTGAGGGCATTCCCAAACACCGAGGCGAGGCTGTTGTAATAAGGCGCATCCATATCTCCATAGTCCATCGAAAAATTAGTGCCGCTCTCCACATAGTGGACCATCAAGTCAATGAGTAAAAATTGATTGCCCGTTGCTTTCTTATAATCACTCATCGCCTTTTTCGCCTCTTTGATGCTTATCGGCTGGTTGTTACTCCATGGATTAGGCGGGGCTAAATACTTCACTATCCTCTCCTTGTACCGCGCCAAAACGTTGCTATCGCCATCATTTTCTTCTAAAAACCTGGCCTCTATAAAATCCCTATTGGCTGGCGACAAAGCATGCAACTCACCCAGCACACCAACAAGCTCAGGGTTGCCATAACATTCCAAACTCTTCTTTACCGCCTGCCAACTGTTTTTCTTTTCTGCCATAAGCTATTGCATTAACCGCCTTACTTAGCCCGCATTAAGTATTTTTTCTACCTCTGCTACCGTCATTTCTGCAATATCCGCCATGTCTTCTTTGGCGAACCCTTTTTTATGCATTCCCAGAATCATCTCCCGTGTTTTTTTTTACTTCCCCTTTTGCCTCTCCTTTTGCCTCCCCTTCTTCTATAGCCGTCTGAATAGCACTGGAATAGTGGCTTGCGTTATTGCGGTACCTTTCGTAGTCTCTGCGCGCTGCATCGCTCAACTTCAGGGTATCTAGCCGGTCGCTTGCCTGATCCAACCCTTTTGCACCAAAGTCACCCTTGACGCGCATGCTGTTGGCAAAAAGCAGATCCACTCGTCATATTTATCCCTGAGCTGCTGATCCAACTAATTGACGCTCAGGATGTAGTAGATGGGGAATAGCTCCTCGGGACGTTCTCTCTTCCTAAGATGATGTTTGGCGTGATGCATAAGCGCACTTGCGCTGAACCCGAGCGGTGAATCCTTGAAGTGGCTGCCAACAAAATTTCCTTCCTACTTGTAGACATCATCTTCGCCTGAACCGATGTTGCAAAAGACGATGCTTATAGACTCATTGCGTATTGGGGACCAAGTTGGTGTCTTAAACTGTTCATACGCTTTATTCATACCGCGCCCCCGTTACGCTACCACGCTTTGCATCGTAGATCGTTTACGCGCTACCCATTGAGGGCCTGAATTGCTTACCCCCCCCTACGCTATTGTTGTGCGGCGAATAAAAGGCGACTACTCTTTAACCGCATGCATTTTCAGCGCACTAAAATCCAAAATATGGATCTCTTTTTCACGCATCTCCTGCAGGGCATCCTCCGTCGTTTTTTCGTTGACGCCTCGGCATAAGTCTGCAACGAGGAATATGTTCCACCCCAGTGTTTTTCCATCGATGGCTGTCTCCTTCACGCAATAGTCAGCAGCAAGGCCAAAGACGATAAGGTGGTTAATCTTCTTGTCTACTAGGAGCTTTTGCAAGGCTGTGTACTCGCCCCCATCATCTTTGAAGCCCGAATAGCTATCGTATTGGAGGTTGGTGCCTTTACGCACCGTACAGTCGATGAGCTTGCTTAAAGGGCTCACAATTTCTGCCCCCTTACTGCCCTGCACGCAGTGGACCGGCCACAACATTTGTTCGCGTTTATCGGCCAATGTAATGCACGTAAAAGGTTTTTCCTTACCGTGAGACTGTGCAAACGAAATATGCCCTTTAGGATGCCAGTCTTGCGTGGCTATTACAAAAAAACCCTTCGCGCGAAAGAACCGCACCGCTTCGGCAACGCTTTTGATATAATCTGCTTGGGTTCCGCTTACCGCCAAGCTCCCTTTGTTGCACTCCGTAAAGTCATTTTGTAAATCCACCAAAATTACTGCCGTCTCCTTGGGAGAAAGTTGGGAGATCGTTACTGTATTTTCCTGCGCCTTGAGCGATGTAGTGCAACAAAGAGCGATGGCGAAGGCCACAGATTGTATTGTTTTCATAGGATTAAGTTTTGGGCGTTGACCAAGGAGGCCATAACGCTTCTGATGTTTTTCTGCTTGCTCCATAATGCAAAGAAAAGAATTGCCAAAGTGATCACCTAGCCATCATTCATGCAAAAAAATCATGGCTTCTCATTGAACTTAAACTTTTCGTAGGCCTCATTCATGCCGTAGCCATGCTCCACCACCTCCTGCCTGGTGGGTCGCTCATCTCCCCGCCAGTTGAAGTTGGTCAGCTGCTTAGGCCCTTCCTCCATTTTGTGCGGCGGGTAGAACGCCCCCACTGGTTTGGTGTTGAACTTTATGCCCGCTATCTGGTCTTTTTCCATAGTAATAAACATCTGGCTGCACTTCAAGTGATTCATGCCCTGGAGCTTTTTGTCATCACCCACCACATAATAAATGCTCTCCGCATTCCCATCAATGTCTATGTGGTCTATCTTATTCTTCACGAAGTAAGCAACCATTCCCCTCCCCTGCAGCTGGTTAAAATTCTCCAGCACATCCTGCAAAGCGACAAAAGCATTGGGCTTCATGTGCATCTCATCAAACTCCTTATCCTTGAGCAGTATCTGCACACCATCAGCAGTAAGCTGGCTTTCATTACTCCAAAAGATAGGATCCCCATAGAAGTAGATAGTAGCGTCCTCCCCTTGGTAAACCATAGAGTCCGCTTTGCCCTGAAAATCCTTTTTGTAGAGCTTAACATTATGGTAGGCCCGCACGATCCCATCATTCTTTTTTTCCGTCCCCTTTTTTTCCGTTGCCACAAACTTGTCTGCCGAGAGGTAGAGCGTATCGTCGTCCAAAGTTTTGGCCATCAAAGCATTGCCATATACTTCCGCCACCCCCTCCTTCTTGTTATAGGTGCCATAGTCCCCATAAATAATCACATCATCCTCCCTGGCCACCAGCTGCACATTGCCCGTAGCCGCATAAGCCTCCTGCTCCTTGTCTGCCTTGAGCATATCGCCGTACAACACATAATCAGGCGTTTGCACCACACTGCGCACAAAAGAGGCCGACT
>CAJQOF010000114.1 GCA_905479855.1 uncultured Cytophagales bacterium | reverse complement strand
CCTAAACATCTCTTTGGCGGTTTTCCTTATACCTTCCTGTATACCTTCCTGCATACCTTTCTGTATACCTTTTTGTATACCTTTTTGTATACCTTCCTGTATACCTTCCTGTATACCTTCCTGTCTACTTTTTTCTTCTATTCTTGCTAGTCCACTCATAACGATATCTGTTTTATCAGCCGCTAATTTAGCAATTCTTTGTTTAACTATTTCAATATCTTTTTGTTCTTCACCTTCCTTGGAATTTCTAGTTTCTATGTGAGCTATATAACGGGCAATATGGTCACTAAATTGGTTTTCTATAAATAACTGCGCAGCTTCTGGTGTTTTCTCTAGGAACGCCAAAGGGCTGCCTTTGTGGGCTTCGTTGACGATGACGAGGGCAATGGCATCAGGCCCGTACTGCATTGTTTTTTGCATGCTCTGTTTGCCAATGCTTATCACCCAGGACATGGAGAGGAGTTTACATTGAAAAATGGAGGGGACATTCATGAGTTGTTCGTGGAAATTATAGGCTTTTGTGCCTACATGGATCACGATGGGGATTGTAATTGGCAATTGCCCTGTTTTTTTGTCCCTTAAGCCTATTGCTGAACCAATAGCGTATTGGCCAACACGTTTGGGCATGTCTTTCTTGAGTTCACTTTCTAGTTCTACTGGAATAACGACCCTTGTGCCGTCTATCTTGAGCGTGCAAACCAAGTCGCCATAAAACTTCTTGAATTTTTCATTGACAAAACTGTTCTTAACTACGCGAAATTCACTCAACTTTGCGTTGGCTAACGCAGGGTAAAGTTGTTGAAGACAACCTATGACAAGGTCTTGTACTATATCTTCGGATGAAAAAACATGCCTGAGTAAGGCGTCGTGAGGTTGGTGAATGGTGTCCATATTGGGCGTTATATTGGGACATTATTGATGGCCGCAAAGGTACAAACTATGTAGGTATACGCTCAACAATATTTTCACAAAAAGCAACTATTGTTACCTTTCGAGCCCTTCAAACCGTGCACAATATGACAATTGAAATAGGGGGGCATCTTCCCTTATTTCGTAAGAGAGCAGTTTCATGCCACCTAATCAACTCGCCGCGTTCACCATTGCTACCTATCTCGTAGCACTTATCCTTGTGGCAACGCAAGGACTTTTTATACCTAATACAGGGCTATTGAAAGGCCTATGGGGCCTTTTCTTCCGCTGCTTGTATACGCCGGAGATTTGGGTGGCGAGTATGCGCTGTTTTCTTGCGCTGCTTTGGCCGTTGCATCATGAGAAAATGCAGGACATGGGCCGCTACCTCTTTGGAAGAAAGACTTTACCGTCGTTGCTGATTCTGCTTATATATCTGGGGGCTATCCTTGCTTTGGCTCAGGGATATCATTATCCTCGTTTTCCCCTGTTGCTTGTACTTTTCATTATCCTCTTCCCCCACCTTTTTCCGCACAAAAAGGTACGGAACCCTACTCGTAACTATTTAGGTACCCTAAACTGCCTATACATCGTTTAGAGAGGGGCTACGCAGATGGTCAGGGGCTATTTCACCAACATAATCCGGTAATTCCCGTTATAATCCGCCAAACTTCAACCTGAAACCTGCGTTTAAAGGTCAGAAATGAGGTTACTGGGTACCTGAACAGTTACAAGCTCTTTATAGACAAGGGAGCAGATCTAGGTAGTGATAGTTACTGGCACTCCGGAGGCCTTCCTTTGGATGTATTTAGAACGACTGCCCATACGTGGACTGTAATTTATGCCCTTCGTCATAACCAAGTGTTCAACAAAGAATTCGAAGAAGCTTCTCCAGAGAGAAAAAAGGAGATAGGAGTGTTCCTCCAGGAGAAGTTTAGCAAGGTGATAAAAGAGGCAGCAAACGCGGCAGATCAACTGATCGAGTATCGCTGCTCTCAAGAGAGAAAAGAGATAGCGGAGTTTGTAAAAGAGAATCTTCCTGTTGAATAGGAAGATTTCATGCGAGAGTAAGCCCCGCTGCCAATAGTTTTCAGGCGATTCCGCTAACGTGCGTTGCACAGATAATAGCCCACAAGCAAGTTCATCGTCAGGTGCCCCACAGACAGACTTGAGAAAAAAGTCGTGCGTTGTAGCAATATCTCCTAAATTTGCAGCACAGCCCAACGTCCATGCGCACTGCCAAAGAACTCACCCAATCACTCCTCCACACCCTCCGCCAATTTGCCAAGGGTGTGATACTGCTCCTTAGCGGGGCGGTCTTGGTGGGCGCTATCGTCTTTGCAGAGCAGAAACAAGCAGGCAAAGCATGCCAGTATATTCACATTACCATTGGCGGGGACCCAGCGCAGCGGTTTGTTGTAGAACAGCATCTGCTCAACCAACTCACTACCCATGCCGAGGGGCCCATCCTCGGTGCTTCTTTGCAAACGGTGAAGACACGCGGCATTGCAAATACCATAAACGCTGATAGCTTTGTGCACGCGGGCGTTGTTTATAAGAATTGGAGGGGTACCTTAAGGGTCAATGTGCTGCCCAGAAGACCCATTGCCAGAATCCTTTACCCACATCAGCCAAGCCAATACATTGATGAAGAGGGCAGACTACTGCCGCTCTCAGGCCAGTACACAGCAAGGGTGCTTTTGGTGGAGAAAGAAGCGGTGCGTAATTTTTCTCAGAATATAAAAGAGGACGGCTACGGCACTGAATTATTGGCCTTATTGAACTACATCGATCGTAATCCGTTTTGGCGCGGCCAGATTGCGCACATGCGCATTGATAAAAAGGGGAAGATTGTGATGAACACACAGATCAGTAAGCAATGCGTAGAATTTGGCTATCCCGAGGAGATAGAGGTAAAGTTTGCTAAACTGATGCTCTTCTACAAAAAGATAGTTCCCTATAAGGGTTGGAACACCTACAAGCGGATCAATCTAGAATTTGACCGCCAGATAGTCTGTGAATGAATTAAAGCGTATGGGAAAAGATAAAATCATTGTAGGCCTCGACATTGGCACTACCAAAATTTGCGCCCTTGTAGGGAGAAACAACGAGCAGGGCATGTTCGAGGTATTGGGTATGGGGGTGGCTGCGTCAGAGGGGGTTGTGCGCGGCATGATCACCAATATTGACAAGACGGTGCTGGCTATTACAAAAGCCATTAAGCAAGCGGAGCATACCTCCAATATTGATATCAACGTAGTGAACGTGGGCATTGCAGGCCGCCACATCAAGAGCACCCTCCATCGCGGTAGCATCACGCGCGAAGCAGTGGACGAGGAAATTACGGTGGCAGATGTGGCAAGGCTTACGAACGATATGTATAGGATTGTGACCCCGCCGGGGAGCGCCATTATCCATGCTATGCCCCAGCACTATACTGTGGACTACGAAGAGGGCATTAAAGACCCTGTGGGCATGTCGGGTGTAAGGCTAGAAGCAGACTTTCACATTATCACCGCCAAGACCAGTGCCATCAACAATGTCTATAAGTGCATCACGAGAGCGGGGCTGCAGGTAGATAGGCTCATTCTGGAGCCACTATCTTCTGGCCTCGCTGTACTGAGCGATGAGGAGAGGGAGGCGGGTGTCTGTGTGGTGGATATTGGGGGCGGCACCATGGATATGGCGATCTTCCACGATGCTATTATACGCCATACGGCCGTGATTCCTTTTGGGGGGAATGTGATTACTGCAGACATCAAACAGGGCTGTATGGTAATGGAGAGCCAAGCAGAGCAGCTAAAGATTAAGTTTGGAAAAGCCATTGCCGAAGAGACCGTGATCAATGAACTCGTTACTATTCCAGGCCTTAGAAATCGACCGGCCAAAGAAGTATCAGTACGCAACCTGGCCTGCATCATCGAGGCAAGGATGGAAGAAATTGTTGCGCTAGCCCACGTCGAGATCATCGCCTCGGGTTTTAAGCATAAGCTGGCAGCCGGCATTGTGGTTACCGGTGGCGGCGCGCAGTTGCAGGGCATTGCACGGTTATTTGAGGACATTACAGGGCTAGACACAAGAATAGGCTACCCCACCGAACATTTAGACCCTAACAAGCAGGACGAAGTGCAACGACCCACATATGCCACAGGGGTAGGCTTGGTGCTGGTAGGGTTCAAGGCGCTAGACTACCGGGAAGAATATTATAGAACCTCCCAAAACACTGCCCATACTACCGCTAAGCAGGGCAATAAGCAGGGGGAGAAGCGGACACCAGATCTATTTCGAAGAATCCTCAATAAGACCAAAGGCCTTTTGATGGATGATTATGATGGGAGCAAGGAATATTAAGAAACATCAATAAGTGCTAGTTTATCGCTTATTATTTACCATTGCACTATGGAAAAGAATGCATATAGATTTGACCTGCCCATACACCATCGCGCCATTATTAAGGTAATAGGCATAGGCGGCGGGGGCAGCAATGCCGTGAATAACATGTACAATAGGGGCATTAAGGATGTCTCTTTTGTCGTATGCAATACGGATGCGCAGGCCCTGGAGAATAGCCCCATACAACGCAAGTTGCAGTTGGGTATTCACCTCACCGCTGGGCTGGGCGCCGGGGCCAACCCTGAGGTAGGCAAGAATGCTGCCCTGGAGAGCAAAGATGACATCAAGGAGCTGTTGAGTGACGGGACCAAGATGGTCTTTGTTACGGCAGGGATGGGGGGCGGAACGGGAACAGGCGCAGCACCTGTAATAGCGGGCATTGCCAGGAAGCTAGGTATTCTCACCGTAGGCATTGTTACCCAACCTTTTGGCTTTGAGGGGAAAAAGAAGCTGCAGCAAGCCCAAGAAGGCATCAAGCAACTGCGCCAGCATTGCGATACCGTGCTCGTTATTCTCAATGACAGGCTGCGAGAAGTTTTGGGGAATCTCTCCGTAGGCAATGCCTTTGCGCAAGCAGATAATGTGCTAACCACCGCTGCCAAGAGCATCGCCGAAATTATTACGGTGCCGGGCTATGTCAATGTGGATTTTGAGGATGTGAAGACGGTAATGCAAAATGCGGGTGCTGCTGTAATGGGCTCTGGCCAGGCAGCAGGGGAGGAGAGGGCGATAAAGGCTGCGGAGGCTGCCTTGGCTTCTCCATTGCTAGACTACAAGGATATACACGGCGCCAAAAAGATATTGCTTTCTATTGTTTCCGGCCAGGAGGCGGAGCTGCGCATGGATGAGCTTACTGCTATTACGGACTACATACAGGACCAGATTGGGGTGGATGCTGAGATGATCTTTGGCCACGGCTCCGACGCGCAGCTGGAAGAAAGCGTGCGGGTAACGGTGATTGCCACAGGCTTTAAGGAAGAAACTGAGCCAACTGCATCGCGTGCCAAAGGGGGCGCTACCACACTGCCATCAACAGAGCAAACTGCGCTCTTTGAGTGGCCCAAGAAAAAACCTGCAAGCCATTTCTCCTCTGTCTATCGTGCCGCTGAAAAAGAGCCCTACAGCGTTAATGAAGAAAGGGGAGGGGCGCTGGGAGCGCCACCGCTGAAGTATGGGAAACAACCTTTTTCTTCTCAAACGCAGCCGAAAACAAATGACTTGCGGGCGAGTAAAGCAACGAACCTGAGCGAAGAAAAGATGAAAGAGTGGCTAGAAGTACCGGCTTACCTCAGAAAAGACATTCAGCTACAGCCGATGGAACCCCTCCCTGGGCAAGAGATTACGCGCTACCAGCTGGAGGATACGCTCGAAGAGAAGGATGAGCAACAAGACGCGAAATAACCTATCAACGCCAGCAATTATTCAGCTACCCCCTAACCCTATTTCTCTGCTTTAAACGCAGGCTTTAGGCTAGTGTTTGAGGATTGATGACGGGAACTAGCGGTTTATTCGGTTGAAGTTGGCCTAAACTTGACTCAACTGCTTGCGCCCCCCCCCTCTCTACAGGCCATATAGCTATCTTCTGGTATCTGAGTAGTTACCATAATTTTAGTAAAAAGCAAGGATAGGATTGGCACTAAAAACTGATCACTTATTAGCAGCCGCTGGCATCGGGAAAGAGGTCCGGCAAAAGGGACATAGGGGAAGGTTACGACCGTAGTATTCAAGCACGTGTGAGTTCTGCACAATATTTTTGTAACATTCCTGACAAAAGCTATTACTGCAATTCGGGCATTTACAGGCACCATGGTCTTTAAAGGCATCCTCATCACTACAGATAGTACATCCATCTTTCAAGCTACTATTCGCCTCTGGGGTATCATGACATACCCAGTCTCCGGGAATGAGCACTGCAACCTGCGGTGGCTGCCGATTGATTTGATTGTCCAGGACCTCTCTCTCCCTGTTTTGCAATGCAACCCGCCGCCTATCCGCCCCAAGGACCATACTCCACAGCATCGCATCCCCCTCCTCTCGGGTCATATCCCCTAGCACAGTATCCATATCTTCCGGTTCCATATTTTGGAAGAAAATATTCCTTATCTCCTCGTCCATGCAGAAAAGAATAGAATTCCTACTTTGCGCAGGTATCAAAAGAAGATGGGTAATCACAGATTGGATATGCACAGCAAGACGCTCCAACCTGAGCTCCTCCACTACACGAGCATCTCTTTCAGCATGTGGGAGATTG
>CAJQOF010000113.1 GCA_905479855.1 uncultured Cytophagales bacterium | reverse complement strand
CATACAGGCTTAGTTGTGAGTGGTATAATCTGTGACAGTGCACACACTCTCATGTTTCTCGGGTTTGGCCACGTTTTCTTTTGTTTCGTCTTTTGTTGGTGTTGGTTCCTCACCTCTTCATTTGTCTCCATTGCTAGTTTGGGTTTGCCAATTGATACAGGTTTGTGTCTCTCGGGTTTAGCCACAGCGTTGCGGCAGTTTCTGCGTCTTCCGTTGTCCTTGTGCTTCACTTTCAGTGCCTTTCACATTATAAGTTGGGTTTGCCGATCTTTGCCAAAGGCAAGCACGTTGCTCCTGGTTACATCAAAAGCGTTAAAAGCCCCTATGCTCATCGCTTGGCCTAGGTTATAGTTTCTTTTTTCATACGCCAGGAGCACCTTAGGGTGAAAGCCTAACCTTCCCTCCTCACTCACTTGGCCAGTAGTCACCTGCATTTCACCGGCCCGCACATACTGGATGGGCACCTGCTTGCCCGCATTTTCTTCCAACACTTTTCTAAGCTGGTGGAAATAAATCGCCGCTTTGCCGGCCACTTCAATAATTTTATCGCCAGGTTGCAGCCCAGCCTCAGCCGCACCGCCTTTTTCCTGCACCTGTGCTACTTCATAGGGTAGCCTAGGTGCTACGAAAGCGCCTTGTTTTTTGATTTCGGAAAGGCGCTCGATAAAGTTGGCAGGGATATCTAGCCGTACCGTCTCTTCCTGGCGCAATACAGTATAGTAACCATTGGTTGCCAGTAGGGTATGCGGCTTCATCACCTCACTGAAATTAGCAAAGTCTTTTCCGCTGATGTCGATGATTTTGTCACCCTCTTTAAATCCTAAACTGATCCCTATTTCGTTGGGCACAATACCATGCTTGTTTACCTCCTCTTTGGGCAAGTAGGTATCGCCTAGCGAAAAGGCAATGACTGCATAAATAACCATACCGGTGATCACATTAAAGAGAATACCGCCTAGCATAACCAGTAGCCGCTGCCAGGCAGGTTTGGCGCGAAATTCCCATGGTTGCGGCACACTGCACTCGCTTGGCGTATCCAGGGATTCATCCACCATTCCTGAAATTTTCACTGCCCCTCCTAGGGGTATGGCACCAATGGAGTATTCTGTTTCTCCCCACTTGTAGCGAAGAAGCTTGGGGGAAAAGCCAATAGCGTAGCTCTCTACCCGCATGCCAAAGAGTTTGGCAAAGAGCAGATGGCCGAGCTCATGAAGCCCCACAATAATGGAGAGACTCAATAGAAACTGCGCAATCATTGTCAGGATTTCCATAACTTTCGGTGCTGTGTCTGGTTGGCGTAAAGGGCGCAAGTTACCGCATGGAAGCCATGCTATGCAAATGGATGGTTGCTGCGCTGCATTATATGCTCGTTTCTGATTAGGAAAGCAGACTAAGAAAACCCCGCAACAGGGCCTCACACACCTACTTCAAAAAAATAGGGCGCAAGTTGGGAGGCGTTTAAAATGATGGTAGATAAAGGAGCCCAAGAGATGTTTTCCTGTAATATTGTTGACCTAGATGCTGCAAAAACGGAGCATGCCAAAATATTGCATTGCTGTGTAATGGGGGAAAGTAGCGGCTGATGGCGGTGCGCCTGCTCAAAAACACTCCGTACAGAAGCAGAGAGGGGGTAGAGGGGAATAATCAGGGGTAGCAGCCTCATAAAATTTAATGAGGCCATAGCTTGTCTGTAAATTGAAAAGCTATTAGGAAAGCGCCTTGTAATACAGCGGTGGTTTGTTGCTGCCGACGATGGTTTGTTGTACAGGTTGATTTTGACCGATTCGTCGGTTACCCCACTTCTAACATTGGGAACCATACGCAATAATTACTTGCATCGAGCGCAAAAAAACCTACCAACTGGCTTTGGTAACACCCGGAATCTTTCCTTGTGACGCCCACTCCCTGAAGGTAATTCTAGATATGCCAAACTTCCGCATATATCCTTTGGGTCTTCCTGTTGCTTTGCAACGATTGTGCAAACGCACAGGAGATGCGTTTTTAGGGAGCTTGTCTAGCGCTTCGTAGTTTCCTTGCGCTTTTAGCTCGGCGCGCTTGGTAGCATACTTGGCTACTATTTTTTGTCGCTTTAGTTCTCTTACCTTAACTGCTAGTCTTGCCACGTTGATTAATTATGAGTTGCTTGTACTATTTCGGTTGAAAGGGCATTCCCAAAGCTTTCAGCAATTGGTAGGCGGCCTCGTTATTGTTAGCGTTGGTCACGAAAGTGATATTCATGCCCGCCATTCTGTTCACCTTGTCGATGCTGATTTCGGGGAAGATAATTTGCTCTTTAACGCCTAAGCTGTAATTGCCTCGTCCGTCAAAACTTTTTGTACTAATCCCTTTAAAGTCCCTTACACGGGGTAAAGCTAGCGTAACAAGGCGGTCAAGGAACTCATACATTTTATCGCCACGGAGTGTAACGGTAACGCCAATCGGCATTCCTTCTCTCAGCTTAAAGTTAGAGACTGCTTTCTTGGACTTAGTAGACACTGCCTTTTGGCCAGCAATGGTGGTGAGCTCGTCAATCGCTACATCAATAAGCTTTTTATCGCTGACAGCAGCGCCAACACCTTGGTTAATGCATATTTTATCCAGCCTAGGGACTTGCATTACGGATTTGTAGTGTAGTTGTTCCTTGAGTAGAGGAACTAACTCTTTTGTATACTTCTCTTTAAGTCTTGGCCTAATCATTTTGTATAATTTTACCGGTCTTTTTAGAATATCGCGCTAACTTTCCTGCTTCATTGCACTTTCTACCTATTCGGGTAGCATCACCGGTAGCAGGATCTACTAGCATAAGGTTGCTTATATGCACCGCTGCTTCTCTCTTTTCTATGCCTCCTTGGGGATTTTTGGCAGAGGGTTTTCTGTGCTTGGCTATAATATTGAC
>CAJQOF010000112.1 GCA_905479855.1 uncultured Cytophagales bacterium | reverse complement strand
CCAAACCCTGGTGCCCATCAAGTCCATTTCAAAATCCCTCAGCAATATTCAGCGGGGGCTAGCGGCAGGCAAGCTCATCTTTACGCTGGTAGATACCCCCTCCGCCATTGTGAACAAACCTAATGCACGGCCCATAGAGACCTTGCAGCAGGGCATCACCTTCAAAGATGTCAGCTTCACCTATGGCCCCAAGACCATTATCAAACACCTCAACCTCACGATACAACCGGGCAAGAAGATCGCCTTCGTAGGCCCCTCTGGCGGCGGGAAGTCCACCATCGTCAGTTTACTCAACCGGTTTTACGATGCCTCCCAGGGGGGAATAGAAGTGGACGGTTTCCCCATTCAAGAGTACGACATCCATGCACTCCAACAGCTGGTGGGGGTTATTACACAAGAGAGCATGCTCTTTCAGGATACAGTGTATAACAACATTGGCCTGGGTAGGCCGAAGGCCTCTGAGCTGGCGGTGCGCGAGGCGGCCCGCATCGCGCAGGCGCACGACTTTATCCAGGCCCTGCCCCAGGGGTACCAAACCATCATTGGCGCCGGGGGTAACAAACTCTCTAGCGGGCAGCAACAACAGCTTGGCATTGCGCGGGCCGTCCTAGGTAAACCCGCTATCCTCGTGCTGGATGAGGCCACCTCTTCGCTAGACAGTGCTTCTGCAAAGCAGGTACAAGAAGCAATAGACAAACTGATGGAGCACAAAACTTTGCTCGTGGTGGCCCACCAGCTGAATACCATCCAGGATGCAGACGAAATATTTGTAATGGATGGGGGCAAGGTGGTGGAGCGGGGTACCCACGCAACGCTGATGCAGCAGGGGGGCTTGTACCAAAGGCTGACGGAGTTGTCGGTGAGTAGTTATTAGTGATGATGGATGTGGCGGTGCTAGCGCAAGGATCTTTGGGGTCTGTAACATGTGTACAACGTAGCATGCTAGAGAGCATGGGAAACCAGCTTGACCCTCCTTCCTCTCCTACTGAAACAAAATAACATCCGGTTCCTCCATGCAAAACGCCCCCGGCTGCCATGCCAAAAGCCCACTCACCGATAGGCCCACTGCGCGGGTGATGGGATGGTAGCCCACCTTGGCTTGCAAAGCACCAAAGGCAAAGCGAGGGTGTGTACACCGGATACCTACACCCAAGACCCTACAAAAGCTGCGCTGCTGCACCTTCCCTTGGCCATCTTGCAGCCGTACAGCCTCTACAAATCCCAAAGCAGCTACCTGGCAGCCAGCTAAGCGCAGGGGGGTAAACAAGACACTCTCCAGCCCTAACTGCCAACGTTGCGTACCGCCAGGGAAGGGATCCTGCAGGGCCACCTTACCCTCCGCGCTGCTGCCAATGAGCTCCCCCGTAAACATATTGTGGCCAGCCAAATAATCGAGCGTAACAAAATGGCGAAGCCATTGGTTGCCCACCCCCAGCAGCGGCGTAAAGTAGCTGAGGTGGAACTTAACAACACCCTGCTCTACCGCCTTCTTGTGCAGAAAACCACCGAGATTCATACCGCCATAGAGATGGCCGAGTGGCCCAATGCCCCCTCCTTGGGCGATGTCTAGCCGCAGGTAAGGGCGGCCCACAAACTCCCCCAACTGGTACCCCCCAGTCAAATTCACCTTGCTGCCATAAGGAATATGCTCCGTGCTGCCCATACCGCGGACCCACTGGGCTTCGTAATGGCGCTTAGTAGAAAAACCTAGGCTAGCCAGCCCAAGCCAACCATGGTGAAACGCACGATTGCTACTTTTCGCTACTGCCGGCCGCTTGTTAAAGTGTTGGTGCGCCACCTTCCCCATCACGAAAACACGTCCATATTGCCGCTCCTTATCTGGGTGTATAGCAAAGGCTTTTCCCAACCAAATACGCTGACGATAATAGGAGGATAGTGTAGCCTGGGGCGTAACGCTACCCGCCAATACCCTGCGCACGATGGCACTCGTTTTGCTCACCGAAACCCCGCCAGCATAGTCGGTATGGGGGGCAAATCTCCTAAAAAACCTAACCCGCTTGCTATTGCTTGTGCGCATATTGCAGTAGTGTACCTCCCCAGTAATGGCTGGGTAGAGCAGATCGGGCACACTATACGTAACGCCATAGCCCAGCCCCCCTCAAAGTAGCACTGATGCTGCAATACATGGCCCCAACCTAGCACGTTGTTGTACCCAAAAGAAGACGAAGACTCGTCAGGATCCAAAGCTAAGCTGATAGGGAAACGATCTTGGGTGGCAATATGCACATCTACAATGCCCGCTTCCTTTTCTCGCAGTGTAATCTTAGCCTCCTCCATCCAGGGAAGGTTTTTTAACCGTTGCTGCGCAGCAAGCAGTTGTTCGGGCACAATGGCGTCGCCTTGTGCAAAGCTTAATTTCCTCAGAATAACGCTATCCCTTGTAGTGGTTATCAGACGCCATGCGGGTTTCCATTGCGCATCGTACGCCCCAAAGCCCCCTTGCTTATCCAATTGAATTTGGCCAATGACTTTGCCTGCATAGGGCTGGTAACACAATGGTGTGGGCGCTGCTTCTGCACTTTGTGGAGCAATAAACAGCAACTTCAGCAACCATTGCCCAAAGCTATTCTTGGGCAAGATGCCCGCAAGCTGCACCGTGATGTCTTCTGATAAGCATAAATAGCCAACTGGGATATTATGCATATCCTCAGCCGCAGTACGCTGCTCCGCTGCTATGGCAGCAACTTGGAAGGTGAGGCAAAGAAGAAGGGTAATTAAGGATTTTCTTAGGGGCATGGCAAGGCTTAGTATATATTCGCCATCTTGCGTATCGTGCCTAATACCGTGGACCAAACAGGCCCAAAACGCCTTCTCATCATTTGAAAAAAAACGGTAATGTCATGCACGACACCCATCATGCGCGAGCGTTCGTTTGTGGTTGAGCCAGCAGGGGGCACCTCCGCACGCTTAGTGCTATGGAAGGCGAAAAACAGTAACTCCTTAGCAAGGCTTGTCCAATTTTTCTGATAAAATGCGCGCTACTTCTTCGGTAGGGAGCTTTGCGTACTTTGCTATTGTAGCGGGAGGCATACCATCCTGGTGCATGTCACATACCATTTCGGCTTTTCCTTCGGCTTTCCCTTCGGCTCTGCCCTGCTCTAACAAGGTATCATCAGCATCTATGTTATCCATTATGCGCTGTTCCTCTTCCTGGTAGGCAGCTAATTGCTCTCGCGTCCAGCTGAATTTATTCACTGCCTCATAAGCACGTTGGATATGGGGATACTGGCCTACTATGTCAGCAACTTCGTCTTCTCTGGTTTCTTCCGCATGTTTCAAGAAATAACACCAGCGGTCTAGCACGCCAGTAAGCTCATGAATCTCCTTCTTAAACTTGGGCAACTCCACAAAGGCAAAGGAAAACTCTTCTAGGTCGTGCTCTTTGGTCTTTTTATCCAATATAATGTGCCGTGAGATGTGGTCCTCTTTGCCCTTAAACAGTACATGGTCTGCTACTGCGATAAAGACAACAGGCATTAGCTTGTTGTATATTTCATGGTAAGCCTCGGCCCTTGCACTTTCTCTTTTGCTAAGCTGTGTGGCATAGCTACTTGCCAGATAATATTGCGCACGTTTTTTATAGCTTTTTTGCGACCTTATCTGCATTTCCACAATGATCTTTTTGCCATTATTGCTTTCGCATAGGACGTCTACGTTAGACCGCTTTTGGGCAGCGATAATCGGGTCTTGCGCAGTTTGTAGTAGATGAACGCTCTTGATTTTTTCATCGCCTTCATATTCCATGATATCATTGATGAAATCAATGACGATATCTTCGTTTTTCGTCGTACCAAACAGATCTTTGAATACGATATCGTTGCGAGGGTCTAGAAACTTGGTGAGTTCCATAATGTCTGCTTTAGAGGTTGATAAAAGAACTACGCAAATGTAATACTTTGGCGCAAAACTGATACCGAGAATGCAATAGGCCCTTGTTAGCCTGCCAAATGTTGTAGCCCATAACAAAGCGCTTGCCTATTCCTCCGAGCCGAATATTGCGGGTTTTACGCATCTGAGAGGTTTTTGCGCGGGTTACAAGAGCGCTATTTTAGCACTCCCTCATCCACTACTCGTGGCCAATGCGGCTTAGCAACTTTTTTATTGCAGGAACGTAACTTTTTATGTGGCTGTAGATCTCATCAGCTAGTTGCTCATTATAGGTAGGCGAAGTCATGTTCCTGTCCAACAACATCTTCACCCAAAGTTCTTCATCGTCAATAAGCCCCACAGCAAAAGCCTCTTAGAGAATTTCCTTTGGGTAGTTCAACACCAGCCCCCTCTCCTGGAAGTAATCTTTTAGGAACTTCCAGCATAACGCAAACGTAAACTCAAACCGCTGTATGGTGGCATCAATATTTACCCTATCTTCCAAAACAGGGTTTAAATAAATGGCCTCAAGCGCTGTGAAAGCTTTGCGCAACTTTTCGCGTTTAATTGCTGCTTTTTGCATAAATAACCTTTCTATCTTTTATGATGTTTTCGTAAAGCGCCGGGCTAATGGCTCCTTTCTCAAATCGTACGCAGTCTATCTTCAGCAAAGTATCAGCCCCCTCTATCACATGCATCACTTGTAGCCAATCCAAATCCTTATCACATACGATGGCAAGG
>CAJQOF010000111.1 GCA_905479855.1 uncultured Cytophagales bacterium | reverse complement strand
GTGGGTTTTATTTTCTTCTTCTCCACTGCGTTGCATACCTCCCAATAGCCCCTCTTCTGCTTGGGAGATAAGTAGGATGTTGCCTAGCCGTTCCATACGGTGACCTTGTGCTAGCAAGTGCTCTTTCTCTGGTTGGGTAATGGCGCGGCTGATGCCGTGCCTCAGTTGGAAATAAGGAAGGTCCGTAGTCTGGAGACTACGGACAGCAGGAGGTGCTTCGCGCTCTTCCTGTTTGGGCATCTCGCGCGGTACCGAACTGGTTCTAGCCATGGGCACATCATAATTTTTCTCACGCTTCTCTGTCTCTTCCTTGGCAAGGGACGGCATATCGGCCCCACCAGACTGGCTGCCTGCGTAGGGCGGCGGCCCATCTTCTCGCACAGAGAGGGTGGCACCGCCACCACAGCTTTGTAGGAATAACGTAAACAGTAATAACGTTGCAACGAATTTGTGGGTTTGTGGGTACACGATATTATCGATTTATAAGGTTAATCAATACGATTGCGCTGGTAAATATGGCAAGGACGACCAACCACACAAACAATTGCAGAATAATTATACTAAGGTGGCTCCTTTTGCTGGACCACTTTTATAGCAATTATAGGAAATATTTTACAGGTATACTATAGGAGGCTTCCATCAATAGACTTTCCGATCAATCTCGGTCTCAATTAAAAGACCTTGTCTCTGTTTTTTGCCATCCCAGGTCGGTTTTTTTATAGCGCAACTTTGGGTGGCGCAGTAATAAAAACCCCTTTCATTGCAACAAATTCGTCTAACTTCGCCTCCCCCTCTCTCGCATCATTTTCCATAGAGGAACAAAAGTGTTTTATCTTTTTGCCGGAGAAGAAGCGCAACTTCCGGTGTCTTCGCATTCCAGGGCGATTGTTTGTAATTGTAGCACGCTCCCTCTATTTACTTTTTGCCCTTTTTTTCTTTGCCTCCCTTTTTGCTTCTTTTTCGTTTTTTCGTCCTTGCTCATAGACGTCCAGCATTGTCCTGACAAATTTTGTTTTAACGTCAGCTTTACTTCTGTGTTTTCCTGGCGGGTATCTGAATGCGTTTTTTATCTCTTTTGCCACTAAATTATTAATCTTTGGCCGTTTATTTTGTTTTTTTTTATCTTTTTCGGCGAAAAGTAGGGCAAGTTTAGCGCCTTGGAGTACGCGGGAAAATACTCTGAGCCGAGAATTTGGAGGCGTGAAGTTATCGATAACGCATGTTATCATATCCGTAGCATAGAGGATAAAAAATCTCCCAGCAGCTAAAACCGTCTTAGTATTAACCAGGGACTCTTGCTGCTTCTCGTTTTTTAGCAGGTTCAAGTAAGAAGAAAAGTCAACACCGTCAGGACACTTGGTAGTCTCTAGCGTTTCTTCTATTACAGAACTTACACTTTTGTTGAGGAAAAGTAAATCGGCAGTAATTTCATTTTGTTTGGCAAGACAATCTTGTGCGTTGGGATTTATACCATTGGCAATCCTTTCTTGCATTGTTTTTTGATACGCGAGCAGACACTTCAGCTGGGCTATATCGGTGAAGAGTTGATAGTTTTCTTTGTTGCTGCATAACCTATATTGTTCCTCCTCGGTGGCAGCGTTGTATTGATCATAGAATCCACACACCCTCTCCTCCAAGGCTGCCGTTTTTTCTTTGGCATCTACCAGCCAACCGGGGCCCTCCTTTTTTTCCCCTGAGGAAGATAATAGCCCTTTTGGCTCCCGCTCCGGGGATTTCGAATCCGGCATGGCTGACATAGATTTCCGTTGGTTATGCAGGAGGTCCGAGAAGAAAGCAGTGACTGAAGTTACGGTTTTCTTCCACCATCCCTTCTTATTTGTGCGCTCTGTACGCCCCCCAGAAGCGGTTGGCTTTTGCTGCAAACTGCTACTAAGCTTTGCGCTGCCTTTATCATTATTGGGATTGCGCCTAAAAGTATACTGCACTGTTTGTGTCGGTCTTTTAGGGAAATTACGCGCAAGGAAATCTGTAGATTCCCTCTTCTCTTCCCATATCTCCAAGGTACACTGCTCGTCTTTTCTTAGTTTTTCTATGTAAAGTTGCGCCTGGTTACTGCTATTAGATTCCTCTGCTATAAGTTTTCCTTGTTGGGTTTCCGGTTTTTTCTTTTGTGTTGTCTTGTTGGCTTCCTTTTTATTAGAGATTTCTCCTTTAGATTCCTCTTTTGTAGGTCCCCCTTTTTTGGTGTTCCCTTTTTTGGTGTTCCCTTTTTTTGTTGCTTTATCGGCGTCCTTTTTATTAGACTTTCCTCCTTTAGATGGCTTTTCTTTAAGTTTTTCCTTTCTGAGGGGCACTTTTTGTTTTGGTATTGTTTCTTTAACGGGTTTTTTATTAGCCGTTTCTCTTTGAGGTGCCTTATTGGCCTTTTGGGCAATGCGTTTGGTGGGTTTTTTTGGGGGAGAAGAGGGGATAGTAGGCTTTTCCTTGTGCGCTAGGCTATTTTTTTTGGAGGCTTGTTTACCATGATGGGTAGGTGAGTCTTCAACTGTTTGGTTTTCATCCACATTGGGGGCCTCATTGTTGCAGCTTTGCAGCAGCAAGGCCAAGAGCAAAATAATGGCGGTCAATCTGTGATGTTGTTGGTGCATGGTCTCATCTGTTTAGGTGATCACCTTTATAAGATAATGCTCCCATAGAATATAACAAAATATAACCGCTGTTTTAGCGAAAAAATTTGGACCGGCAGCCATTAGCCACGGACGCTATACAAGTAGGTTGCCCTAGGTGTGTGCAGCGTTATCAATGTGCGCAAAAAGTGTCCCCTTCTTGGGGGTATGGATCGCTTGGTTACTGCTAGCGCTTTTCCCTTTTTGGGCTCCTTTTGCTCTCTTTTACAAAGGGCCGCTAGCAATAACAGCTAGATTGCGTTAATATTGTAAATCTTTTCCTCTGAAATTTGGCCGATTTGGAATGCACCTTGTTCTGCCTAGGAGTAACCGTTCTGGCGCGTACCAACCCTTACAAACCTTACAAAAAGTAAAACCACCTCTATGAAAGAAATTCGCAACATTGCCATCATTGCCCACGTTGACCATGGTAAAACGACCCTGATCGACTCCTTGCTGCAGCAGTGCGGCACTTTCCGCGCCAACCAAGTGGTGGCAGAGCGGGTGATGGACAGCAACGATCTGGAAAAAGAGCGGGGCATTACCATTCTGGCCAAGTGTACCTCCATTTTGTGGAATAACATCCGCATTAACATCATCGATACCCCCGGCCACGCCGACTTTGGGGGCGAGGTGGAGCGTGTGCTCTCTATGGCAGATGGAGTAATTCTGCTGGTGGATGCTTCCGAAGGGCCTATGCCACAGACCAAATTTGTACTGGCTAAGGCATTGGCGCAGGGGCTAAAACCGATGGTCGTTATCAATAAAATAGATCGCCCCGATGGCCGGCCCGATGAGGTGGTCAACGAGATATTCGATCTGTTTTCTATACTGGATGCCAGTGAAGAACAGCTTAATTTCCCTATTCTGTATGCCTCTGGGCGTACTGGCTGGTGCGTGAAAGAGCTAACAGACGAACGAAAAGATCTCATCCCCATGCTGGAGCTTGTGGTAGCGCATGTGGCTGCACCGCAGGTAGATAAAGAAGCCCCTTTTGCTATGCTGGCCACGCTGTTGGAGTCTGACCCATTTATGGGGCGTATCCTCACCGGGCGTGTGGTGAGCGGAACGGCCAAGCTCAATATGCCGATCAAGACGCTCAACCTGGCAGGAGAGCAGATAGAGGTGGGCCGCCTCACCAAGCTACAGACTTTCTCTGGGGTAGAGCGGGTACCTGTGGAGGAGGCCGTTGCGGGGGACATTATCTCTATTGCCGGCACCAAAGTGGCCTCGGTGGCCGATACGATCTGTGATATGAAGGTGACGGAAGCGGTACCTTCCACGCCCATCGATCCGCCCACTATGGCCATTACCATCAGCGTTAATGATTCCCCGCTGGCTGGCCAAGAAGGATCGAAAGTCACCAACCGCATGCTTTATGACCGCCTGATGGCAGAGGCAGAGACCAACGTGGCCATTACCGTTACCCGCTCGGCCAACAACGATGCCTTTGAGGTAGGGGGACGTGGGGAGCTGCAGCTTGGGATCTTGATAGAGACCATGCGCCGCGAAGGGTTTGAGATGTCTGTATCTCGGCCGCGGGTTTTGCTCCAAAAAGATGAGGGGGGGGCTGTGCTAGAGCCTATTGAAGAAGTGGTGGTGGATGTGGATGAAGATTATAGCAGCACGGTGGTGAAAAAGGTAACGCTGCGCAAAGGCATCATGACCGATATGCGCCCCTCTGGCGGTGGGAAGATGCGCATTACCTTCCTAGCACCCTCTCGTGGGTTGGTGGGCTACCAAAGTGAATTCCTTACCGATACGCGTGGTACGGGTATCATGAACAGGCTCTACCATAGCCATGCCAAGCACAAGGGCGCTATTGAGGGGCGACGCAATGGTGTGTTGGTTTCTACGGGCCAGGGAGAGGCAGTGGCCTTTGCTATCTTTAACATGCAAGACAGAGGCATCCTATTTGTGGCCCCTCAAGAAAAAGTCTATGGCGGCATGATTGTAGGCGAGCACAACCGCGAAAACGACCTGGAGGTCAATATCCTCAAAGGAAAGCAACTCACCAACATGCGCGCTTCTAGCTCAGATGATACCGTACGGCTGGTGCCACCCAAGAAGATTACGCTGGAAGAGATGATTTCTTATATCGATGATACCGAGCTGCTAGAAGTTACACCACTGAGTTTGCGGCTACGGAAGCGTGAGCTAGAGCCCAATGCCCGCAAGCGTGCTGCGCGGAAGGGGTAGGGCTTTGGGAGGCGCCGTAGTAAGAAGACGGTAGATAGGGTGCGTCTTTAAAATGGTTTGTGCAACAGTGTTATTGAGGGGGCTATCGTGAAAGCATTTCCCCCTCAATAATATTTTTTTTTTAGTGAGTGCTCTTTGAGTGCTCTTAATGTTGGACGCTATCATGTTCAGAAATAATAATAAACGTATGGCTAAGGTAAAGGGGAAGTATGGGCGTAGTGGTATTTTCTTAATAATCACTTTGTTGTGCTCCGTGTTTGCAGTTTCTTGTGACGGATGTAAAAAGAGCCCGGTATCATCAAGTGATGATACCGAACGGGTGCCGACTGTATCAGCTAAGAAGGGTAATGGTGGTGGCGCAGCATCTGGAGGAGCAGGAGGTGCTGGAGGTGGATCTGGAATTGGATCTGGATCTGGAGGTGGAGGTGGAACTGGAACTGGAACTGGAACTGGAGGTGGAGATAACCCACCATCCGCAGCCGCGCCTGCAGGAACACCCGTAGTAGGCACGGCTGCAGGAACACCCGTAGTAGGCGCACCTGGCGTCACGGCTGTAGGAACACCCGGAGGGGGCGCACCTGGCGTCACGGCTGCAGGAACACCCGTAGTAGGCAC
>CAJQOF010000110.1 GCA_905479855.1 uncultured Cytophagales bacterium | reverse complement strand
AGTATGTGCTTATGGAGAAACTTAGCATAGGCGTTGAAATGATGTATACCCGCGCAGGAAGTATTTACAAGAGCGTAGACATGGAGCATGCGCTCAGAGTCAGCTATGTAAATATTCCAGTTTGGGTGATGTTCTATCCGTTTAAGGTCCAGCAGGGGCTTGGTATTTACCTCGGCCCTGCACTGAATGCGCTTTGGCATGCTGCACCAAAGAACTTAAAGATTATAGCGGAAAAGCATGTAGGTAGCTTCGACTGGGCTATTGTTGGCGGGATGCGTTACCAAAGTTTTTTTGGCTTGTGTGTAGACCTGCGTTACAACTGGAGCCTGACGGATATTTATGATTTCAGGGGGAACGAGCGACCTTATTTTATGGAGGACGTCAAGTTTAGGAGCAACGTACTGCAGCTATCGCTCGCTTATAACTTAGGAGCATTGTTTGGGAATTGGGGAATAGAAGAGGCTAAGCCAGCAGAGGATATTGGCTAGGGATAGCCTCCGCCATCATCGCATACACCTTATCTACTAGCGTCTCCACGTTAGGCTTAGAAAAGTAATCTCCGTCATCGGCGTAGGCTGGCCGGTGCTCTTGGCTGGTGATAGTAACCGGAGCGGAATCTAAGTAACGATACCCCTCTTGCTCTTCCAATACTTTCTGCAACATATAGGAAGTTGCCCCGCCCGGTACATCCTCATCTGCAAAGACAATACGGTTAGTTTTCTTGAGCGAGGCCACAATGGCATGCTGGAGGTCAAAAGGCAAAAGCGTTTGCACATCAATCACCTCACAACTAATCCCCATGCCTGCCAAAACCTCAGCAGCGTCCATTACAATGCGGCACATAGCGCCATAAGTTACCACCGTTACGTCAGCACCAACGCGAAGAATTTCCGGTACGCCCAGCGGGAGCGTAAATGTGCCGATATTGCTGGGCATAGCCTCTTTTAGCCGGTAGCCATTCAGGCATTCGATGAGCAATGCAGGGTCATCAGACTTAAGCAAGGTATTGTAAAAGCCAGCTGCCTGGGTCATGTTTCTGGGGACAAGCACATAGATACCCCGAATGTTGTGGATAATTCCACCCATATAAGACCCCGAGTGCCAAATTCCTTCAAGCCGATGTCCTCGGGTGCGGATGATAACCGGTGCCTTCTGCCCACCCCGCGTACGGTATTGCAGCGTAGCCAAGTCATCCATCATAATCTGGAGTGCATAGGGCAAATAATCTAGGTATTGTATTTCCACAATAGGGCGCAGGCCACGCATAGCCGCCCCAATGCCTTGCCCCAAGATGGTGCATTCTCTAATGCCTGTATCAGTAACCCTCAACGCTCCATATCGTTGTTGCAGGCCAGCAAGGGATTGGTTGACGCCCCCAATCTTCCCCACATCTTCCCCAAGAATAAAGACAAGAGGATCGCGCTGAAGCATGGCATCAAAGCAAGCCTGCAAAATCTCGCGTCCATCCACCCATGCAGCATCTGAGGGAATAATGGGTTTCACTTCGGGTATATGCAAGGCAGCTTCCTTAGATTCGCTGTGTAAGTGAGAGTTAAAACAGGCGCTGTTGTCTTGGAGGTTTCTCTGTAGCCAAGCCAGCAATGGTTTTTTGCTCAGATAAGGCAGGTCCCTTAGAAGATAGCGTGCTTGCTGAATGGCCCTTGTAGCGTGTAGTCGGGTAGGCTGGCGTGTGGCGGATAGCTCCTCCACCAGTGAAGCTATAGCTTGGCCGGCTACACCCGTTGCTACAACTTCTTGGAGCAGGTGAATGGCTTGGGCATGGTCTTGCTGTATGGCGTCTTGGAGGGCTTTCCAGGCTGCGTTCTTTTGTAGCCGGGCCTCTTCCTGCGCCGCTGCCTCTATACTATCTAGTTGCGCAGCAGTGGCAAGCTTGCTGGCCAGTATCCATTCACGCATTTTCTTGATGCAATCATGCTCCGCTTCCCAGGCCAAGCGCTCTTTAGATTTATACCGTTCGTGAGAGCCAGAGGTGGAGTGGCCTTGGGGTTGGGTCATTTCTTGAACGTGCATCAGCACAGGCACATGTTCTTCTCTGCATATTTGCGCAGCCCTTTGGTAGGCAGCACACAAGCCTGCATAGTCCCAGCCTTTGACCGTAAAAATTTCGTAGCCCCGTTCGTCCGCTGTGCGTTGGAAGCCACGCAATGCTTTAGAAATACTCTCTTTGGTCGTATGGTATTTCTGAGGTACCGAGATGCCATAATCATCATCCCAAACAGAAACCAACATAGGAACCTGAAGCACACCCGCCGCGTTGATTGTTTCAAAAAACATGCCCTCCGAAGTAGCAGCATTGCCGATGGTGCCAAACGCAATTTCGTTGCCCAGGTGGGAAAAATCTTGAAAAGTTGCTAACTGGGAATTTTCTCGGTAGAGTTTAGAGGCATAAGCGAGGCCGACTAGCCGTGGCATTTGAGAGGCATTGGGCGAGATATCGGCCGCTACGTTCTTAAGGGCACTCAATTTTTTCCAGCGACCTTGGTCGTCCAGCAAACGTGTACCGAAATGGGAATTCATCATTCTGCCCGCCGATGCCGGGTCTGCCTCTGCAGAAGCGTGGGCATAGAGTTGGGCAAAGTATTGCTGGATGGTTAGCGCGCCAATAGCCATCATAAAGGTTTGATCGCGGTAATAGCCAGACCGGAAGTCTCCCGCTTGGAAGACCCTAGCCATAGCGAGCTGGGCTACCTCCTTCCCATCCCCAAAGATGCCAAACTTCGCCTTGCCCATAAAAACTTCTTTGCGGCCCAAAAGACTAGCAGCACGGCTTTCACAGGCAAGTTGATAATCGGCTAAAACATTAGCAGGTTGAGGCATTGAGGAATTGCGTGGTTGATGCATCTAAAAGACTATTTTGTAGTGTATTAAACCCAAACTGACCAATTCCGCAGACAGTGTCTGCGGAATTCCAGCCATCTGAGGGCGGTTTTTGCTAATTAGAGAACTTTTATTTTGACGGGTAAGAACAATGGCGCGTCAATTTAGCAGAGAGCGTCTTTGAAATTGCTGTCTAGCAATGGTTTCGTAAGGTGGTTATTGATCTGCATTCGCACGGCGAAGTTACCACATTGGACGCATGTGTGGGCATGTGGCTTGGTCTGTTTGACTTAAAGTAGGGATCTCTGACCCGAGTGGCATCAATCAAACACCTTGTGATAAGACGGGGGCATTAAGCGAAAAGGGTGGCTTAGTAAGTTTGACCTCGGTCCTTTATAGTCGAAGTTGAGGCAACTAGTCAGAGCGACTACTGAAATTAAAAAGATGAGGAAAAACATAACTACCCTTTCAATTTACAGCGCTGTACGATAAGTATCGTCAATCTAATGGAGCATGTGCGTTGCGCAGTAGCACGTAATTTGAACAGTTGAATGACTGCTAGTTATTGGGAAATTGGGCGGCGGATTTTTGCGTTGGAGCAAGCTGGAAAAGAGCATGCGATTTACGGAAGAGCACTTATTTCACGCTTATCAGCTGATTTAGGCCAATAATTCGGTCGGGAATTTTCTCGCCGGAACGTGGAATAAATGCGTTTTTTTGTACCAAAGCCCCCCAATTCCGCAGACACCGTCTGCGGAATTCCAGCCACCTGAGGGTGTTTTTTGCTAATTAGATAACCTCCATTTTTGACGGATAAGAACAATGACTATTCCTTGGACCTCACATTTCGCACCTAACCTCAAAAGGGGAATCGCGCTTTTTGGGCTGGTCCCCAGGGTAAGAAATTTAGCGAAAAAGGAATGCGTTGATGCTGTCATGAAATTCTCGTTTTCCACCCCTCTGCACCTAAAATCAAAAAAAATATCTTTAAGAAGAAAGGGGCAATGCAGAGAGCAGAGGCACTTGTGCTATAAGTCTAATGGGGGAGAAGTTAACTTTTTGCTAGTTTCTGCCAAAGTGGCATTTTTTCAAAAAACCCTGTTTCCAGTGCGCCAGAGCTGTTTGTAAAAGTCATGTTTTTTTACTAAAGAAAATTCTGTAAAGAAAAAACATCGATTCCAGCTCGTATAGGCCTATTGGACGGTGCGGAATGTCAGTTGGACGCATGTGTGGGCATGAGGCTTGGTTTGTTTGACTTCAAGTAGGCATCTCTGACCCGAGTGCCATCGCTCAAAAACCTTGTGATAAGAGGGGAACACTCGTCTCACGCTTATCAGCTGATTTAGGCCAATAATTCGGTCGGGGATTTTCTCACCGGAACTTGGAACAAATGCGCTTTTTTTACCAAAGTCCCCCCAATTCCGCAGACACCGTCTGCGGAATTCCAGCCACCTGAGGGTGTTTTTTGCTAATTAGATAACCTCCATTTTTGACGGATAAGAACAATGACTATTCCTTGGACGCATGTGTGGGCATGAGGCTTGGTTTGTTT
>CAJQOF010000109.1 GCA_905479855.1 uncultured Cytophagales bacterium | reverse complement strand
CTCTCAAAGAATGGATCCTCAAAGAAAGTGCCAATGGAATAGGTATGATGTTGTGTGGTGGGCATGGGGAGCGGGGTAGTTGCTTCCCCTTTTAGGTAGAGCACCCCATTGGGAATGTTGTGCTGAGAATGAGGGGCGATTTTGCCCTCCACCCAGCTGTAGAATGTAGCCAGATCCGTCACAGCCTTTCCCAGAACAAAATCGTATTGCCCCGCAACATGCTCCGCCCTAATCTGGCTAGCGGTCACATTGGTCAGCGCAAGCGCCTCAGCAATCTGCTCCACCGCGCGGATTTTTTTGCCAACCCCATCAATAAGGTGAAACTGCGTTTGGGGAAACATAATAGCGAGGGGAATACCTGGAAATCCGCCGCCGGTGCCCACATCCAGCACCTGTGCACCAGGCGCCAACGTGACTACTTTGGCAATGCTGAGGGCGTGGAGGACATGCTTTAGGTAGAGGTAGTCGATGTCTTTGCGCGAAATAAGATTAAGCCTTGCATTCCACTCCCTGTAGATAGGGCCTAGGCTTATAAACTGCGCCTTCTCCTTGGCGGATAGCCCATTGAAGTAACGAAAAACAGTGGCGGCGGCCATTAATTCATCAGTTGGCTGCATCGGCATCTTCGTTAGCAGGGGCAAAAGCATTGCGCTCTTTGGGGCTTTTTAGCTGCAATAGCAATTCCTCTTTTCCCTTTCTGTGTTTCACCAGTATCGTATCGCCTGGCGCTACTTCATGCGCCAGCACCTTGGCTGTAAACGCATCCTCCACATATTGCTGTATGGCGCGCTTTAGCGGTCGTACGCCATACTTCTCCTTATAGCCTTTTTCGCATAGAAAATCTTTGGCCCCCTGCGTAATCTTAAACTGATAGCCCAATGCCGCTGTTCTGCGATGTAGTTGTTCGAGATGGATATCAATGATCTGATTGATTTGCGCTTTGCCCAGCGTATTAAAGATCACCACATCATCTAGTCTATTAATAAACTCAGGGTTAAAGCTATTCTGGAGCGCCTTATGCACCTTGGCTTTGGCCACTACGGCTTGGTCTCCTGCTTGGTGCGCTTGGGTAGCAAAACCCACTTCACTGTTCTGGAGTTCTCGCGCCCCTACATTAGAGGTCATTATTATAACCGTATTGCGGCAGTTAATACTCCTCCCCTGCCCATCCGTTAGCACACCATCATCCATCATCTGCAGCAGCAAATTATGCACCTCAGGGTGGGCCTTTTCTATTTCGTCTAGCAAGACAACACTATAAGGATTTTGCCTTATTCTCTCCGTCAGTTGGCCCCCTTCTTCGTAGCCCACATAGCCCGGAGACGCCCCCACCAACCGGGAAACAGAGATTGGCTCCGTGTATTCGCTCATGTCAATCCTAATCAGCGCCTCCTTTTTGTCCAATAGCGCCTTGGCCAAAGCCTTTACCAGCGCTGTTTTCCCCACCCCCGTAGGCCCCATAAACATGAAAACCCCAAGTGGTTTGTTCGGATCATGCAGGCCAATGTGAGAGCGTTGTATCGTCTTCACCACCTTGCTAATCGCTTCATCTTGCCCTACAATGTTGGCCTTTAGGGTCTCTTCCAGGGCCAAAAGGCCACTATCATGTTGATGCGCAATCCTTGCTGCAGGAATACCCGCAATCTTGGCCACCGCCTTGGCAACGTGGTTGGCAGAAATTATCTGACGTTCCGCTTTGGCCTTTCCCTTCGCCTTAAGGTCTTTAAGCAATAGGTGCAATTTCCGCTCTTCGTCCCTTAGCGCTGCCGCATCCTCATATTGCTGCTGATCAATCGCTTTTTTCTTTTCCACTTTTGCCTTCTTTATGGCCGCCTCCACCTTGGCAATACTGGCTGAAGATTTCGGTGGGTGCGGATTAACATGTACGCTAGCGCCCGCTTCATCCATTACATCAATCGCTTTGTCTGGCAGTAGCCTGTTGGTGACGTACCGGTCCGAGAGCGCTACACAGGCTTCTATGGCCTCTGCAGTATAGTCAACACCATGGTGCGCCTCGTACCGCTCTTTGATGTTATTAAGAATTTGCACCGTTTCGGACGTAGTGGTTGGCGCTACATTCACTATCTGGAACCTCCTTGCCAATGCACCATCCTTTTCCACATATTGTCTGTATTCGCTACGTGTAGTAGCCCCAATGCACTGCAACGCGCCGCTGGCCAGTGCAGGTTTTAAGATATTGGAGGCATCCAATGCCCCTGAGGCGCCTCCAGCGCCTACGATCGTATGCAATTCATCAATAAAAAGTACAATGTTGGGTGATTTTTCCAATTCATTCAGCATCGCTTTCATGCGCTCCTCAAACTGGCCACGGTACTTGGTTCCCGCCACCAAGGTCATCATATCAAGCGTTACAATCCGCTTGTCTGCCAATACATGGGGTACCTTTTTCTGTTGAATGCGCAAAGCAAGCCCCTCAGCAATGGCCGTTTTGCCCACACCGGGTTCTCCCACAAGCAAGGCATTGTTTTTCTTTCGTCTACTCAAAATATGCGCCACCCGTTCAATCTCTTCATCTCGCCCCACAATAGGGTCTAGCTTACCTTCCGCTGCCAACCTACTGAGGTCCGTACCAAAATTGTCTAGTATCGGTGTATCAGATGATTCGGCATCCTCATCGGCATCAGCAACCATGCCTGAGCGAAATTTTATCACATAACCACGGCTTTGTTCTGGCCCATACTCCTTCATGTATTGCGGTAAATCCAACTGGCGTGTAATCACATCATATATAGCTTCCTCAGTAACGTTAAACTTCCTAAGCACACGGGTAACAGGCGCTTCAGTTTGTAGCAGAGCGAGTAACAGATGCATGGTGCCAAGCGTATCTGGATGGAGTATTCTTGCACAAACCAAAATAAAACTCATCAAACCTGCCACGTCACTATTCGGCATTATCTCCTCTCCCTCATGCCGCTTAGCCTGAGGTTTTCGCGCAGCTTCTACCTTGATTACTTTCTCAATAGCGTTGCGTAGCTTGCCGATTGGTGTATCCAAATGTTGGAATATGTGAAACGCCAGGCAATCTTTGTGCCGCAGCATACCCAATAAAACATGCTCTGGGTGTATACTACTACTTTCTAACCTGACGGCTTCTTCCCTGCTTAAAAGGATGATTTCCTGGGTTTGCAGAGATATATTGAACTTCATATCCATATAATTATAGGCTATAATAAGGCACGTCACTCGGTACGGCCCACAACGTTTATTGCGTACTCCAAAGGGAGGTTTATCGCCGCAAGGTAGCACAAACGGTACAGCTGTCGCAAGTCTGTGAGCGTACACTACCAAAAAAAGAGGCCGCAGCCCATCACCCTTCTCCTATTTTGAAGCAGCTATGAACTTTTATTACGAACTTTGCGCCGCTGCATATATTTTCAACATCCTCAATATAACCCTAATAGCATGCTTTTGAGATAACCTGATAGGTTTTGGATTAATGAAACAGGGATTGGCTTCTTAAGCAGTTCTCCAGGGCACTTTCCCCTCGTGTGTATGTCGCCTTTGTAGCCGCAAAGGACGACGTT
Organism: uncultured Cytophagales bacterium; assembly: GCA_905479855.1. Lineage (GTDB taxonomy): Bacteria > Bacteroidota > Bacteroidia > Cytophagales > Amoebophilaceae > UBA8403. The sequence goes on along the minus strand of CAJQOF010000109.1, from coordinate 260 downwards.
GGTTTCATTTTGTCGATGTTCAGGCTACAAAACCCGAAAATAAAACAGCTACAATTCACAGATTTATGGAAAAAATATCTTATTACACCGAAGTGGGCCTACAAAAACTTAAGGATGACCTTCAGCGTCTAAGAACCAAAGGGCGGGCTGAGGTTGCGGAGCAGTTGAGTGAGGCGCGGGACAAAGGAGATCTCAGTGAAAATGCTGAGTATGATGCTGCTAAAGATGCGCAAGGACATTTAGAAGCAAAAATTGCTCAA
>CAJQOF010000108.1 GCA_905479855.1 uncultured Cytophagales bacterium | reverse complement strand
ATACCCGTTGCCAATAAAGGGCACCCATTCAGCCACTTTGCCAGACCAGAAGTCTACATAAAGCATATCAATCACCTGGCCATAGCACCAATCCATCGGGGAATTAGGTGGAGTATTGCCTAGAAGTACTCCGTACAAGGTGCTGTCAATAACATTGCCTACCGCACCGCCCAAGATGAGCGCCCAGCCAGCCACCAACAAGCGCGAGTAGCCCTCCATCCGCAATAATTGGCAGATGTGGTGGCCGATGGCTACACTGGCCACAATACGTCCCAAGGTAAGCAGTAGCTTTCCATACTTAAAGCCAAACTCAATGCCAAAAGCCATGCCAGGATTAAGCGTATAGTGGATCTTGAAGAAATTGCCCAAGAGTTGAATGGCCCCGGAAGCCCCCATCTCCAGGTTGGTATGCACCCAGAGCTTAGTTGCTTGATCGATGAGGATTACAACAAAGGCAAGCAAAAAGTATTTCCACGCGTTTTTCATCATTCGCCAAAGATACGCGTAGCGCGCGAAATCTGCATGGCGGAGATGAGGGAGAGATTTAGTGAGCAGCTTTTGCCAACATCGCCAGCTGCTCCACCACATAGTCCACCTCCTCCTCCGTGTTGTGCTTGCTGAAAGAAAAGCGCACCGTACCCCGCTGGGGGGCACTACCCAAAGCTGCCAGCACATGCGAGGCGATGCTGCTGCCACTGGCGCAAGCACTGCCCACAGAGGCAGAGATATGTTTGATGTCTAGGTTAAAGACCAGCATGTCGTGCCTATCGGAAGGAGGCAAGCTGACACTCAAGATGGTGTGCAAGCTTTCCGCTGCCTGGGCACTAACGCCGTTGAAGGCCACACCCGGTATATGGGTTTGGAGGCGTTGCACCATGCGGTCTTTGAGCCCTTGTAGATACTGATGGTTCTCTGCCATCTCTTGGTGGGCCATTTCAAGCGCCTTGCTAAGCCCCACAATGGCCGCCACATTCTCCGTTCCCGCCCGCATATTCCGCTCCTGTGGCCCACCATGGATTAGCGGCATTAGTTGGGTGCCTTCGCCCATGTAGAGGAAGCCCACCCCCTTGGGGCCATGAAACTTATGCGCAGCCCCCACCGCCAGGTCCACCGGTAACGCTTGCAAGTTGAGCTTGCAGTGGCCAATTGTCTGCACAGCGTCGGTATGGAAAAGAGCGCCATGGGCTTGGCAGAGTTCCCCAATCTGTGTGAGATTATTGAAGTTGCCGATCTCATTGTTGGCATGCATCAAGCTCACCAAAGTTGGGTCATGCGTTTTGAGCAATTTCTCTAAGTGATCGTACTGCAGGCAGCCCCGTGCATCTAGTTGTACATAATGCAGCTGTATCTGGCCCGCCTTCTCCATTTGCGCCAGCGGGAGCAGCACTGCGTGGTGCTCTATAGGCGAAGTAATGACATGTTTTATCCCCCGGGCTTTTACGCTACCCCAGAGCGCCATGTTGTTGGCTTCGGTGCCGCTGGCGGTAAAGCATATTTCTGCCGGGGACACACTCAGGAGCGCTGCCACCTGGCTGCGTGCCCTCTCTACGGCTACTTTGGCTTTTCTTCCATGGCTGTGGATAGAGGAGGGGCTGCCGCATAGGGTGTGCATGTAGGGCAGCATGGCCTCCAGTACGGCTGGCTCCAAAGAGGTGGTGGCTGCGTTGTCTAGGTAGATGATCATATTTTAATCACTGATAATGTTGATAAAAAATTGCGGGTAGCGTGCTTTAGGGCCATTGCATTTCCAGGACATTATTTTGCTTTTAGCGCTTGGTTATGCATACTTTTTCGAGTACGATGTGGCCACTGGGTGACCTCAATTTGTTTTCTGGCATGATTGCATCAAAAGATGCGCAGCCATTACGGCCACTCCGTTGCCAAAGTTAGGCCAAAACCCACTAACTTAGCAGCCTCCGGCATTAGGGCATTCTGGCTTGGTAAAAGCGCAAGATTGCACTCCCCTTGTCAACCTAAGCCCATCTCTATCACCAAGTAAAGTATACAACACCATGGGTAAAGACTGCAAAAAGGTTTGGGACAATTGCCTTCAATTTATACAGTCAAAAACCAACGAACAAAGCTTTAAAACATGGTTTTTGCCCATTATTCCCCAAAAGTTAGAAGACAATACCCTCACCATTCAAGTACCTAGCCAATTCTTTTATGAGTGGCTAGAAGAACACTACCTCTCTCTGCTGCAGCAAGTAATCCACGAAAAACTCGGCCCCCAAGGAAAGCTGGAGTATTCCATTATTGTTGATAAGGGAGCTACGCGCCAAAAGCCGTTTACGATTAATCTACCGCTCCCCACTACGCCCCATGGGCAGCAGCAGCAGCGCAAACCCTACCAACCCATTGCAGAAAGCACCTTTAAAAGCCCATTTACGCTGAAGAGTATCGGCGGTGCTAGTGAGGCTGCCTATTTAAACCCCAACTATACTTTCGAGTCACTTGTAGAGGGCTCTTGCAACCAGCTTGCCAAAGCAGCGGCACAGGCAATCGCCCAAAAGCCTGGGGGGACTTCCTTTAATCCACTCATGATCTACGGTGGGGTTGGCCTAGGAAAAACCCACATCGTGCAAGCACTGGGCAATGAGATGAAGGCACGGTTTGAGAAGAAGTTTGTGCTCTATGTCTCCTCAGAGCAGTTCACCACGCAGTTTATTGAGGCGCTTCGCAGCAATAACATTCAAGACTTCTCTCACTTTTACTTGCAGGCTGACTTGCTTATTCTGGACGATGTGCAGTTCTTGGCGGGCAAGGAAAAGACCCAGGAGATCTTTTTCCATATTTTCAACCACTTGCACCAGGCGGGCAAGCAGATTGTAATGACGAGTGATTGCCCGCCGCGTGATTTGAAGGGCCTGCAGGAGCGGTTGCTTTCAAGGTTTAAGTGGGGCCTTACGGCAGACTTACAACAACCTGACTTCGAAACAAGGGTGGCGATTATTCAAAGTAAGATGGAGGCGGATGGTATTCATCTTTCGGACGAGTTGATACAATATGTGGCGCACAGTGTGGCCACCAACATTAGAGAGATGGAGGGGGTGCTTATTTCTTTGATTGCCCATGCTTCCCTGAGCAAGGAGGAGATTAATCTGGAGCTGGCCAAGCAGGTGCTTAGCAATATTGTACAGGAAATAGACACAGAGGTCGGTGTCGATTACATACAAAAAATGGTTGCCGAGCACCATAGTGTTTCTGTAGAGGACCTAAAAAGCAAATCGAGAAAAAGAGAATTGGTAGCAGCCAGGCAGGTGGCCATGTACTTCACCAAGAAATATACCAATCACTCCCTGAAGTCCATTGGCAACTATTTCGGCAAAAGAGACCATAGCACAGTGATTCATGCGCTACAAGCAGTAAGTGACATGCTGGATGTGGAACCTCAGTTTAAGGCCTCTTTCAAGGCTTTGCCTTACAACCAAATTATTCCTTTTGTAGACCGGATGGATTACTTGGCGGCGATGAACTCGGAGCATGCTTTTGCCATGGGGGTGGAGCGGAT
>CAJQOF010000107.1 GCA_905479855.1 uncultured Cytophagales bacterium | reverse complement strand
GGGTCTGCTACTCTTTTCATCGCATACACAAAATCTTCCGCTACCAGTTCCCTGCCCTTGCCTTCAGGAAAACAGGCATTGTCATGGAACCTGACGCCTTTTTTGATGGTAAAGGTGTAGACGCAGCCATCTGTAGATATGGTAGGCATGGCGGCTGCCAAGTTGGGGATGAGCGCGCATGGCCGTTTCAGATAGTGGTACTCTAGTAGCCCTTCATACACTTTGCTTACCTCACGCACATCGTATACAGACTCCGCCTGGGCGGGATCGCAGCTCTTTATTTGTGCTGCATTCACGGTGACCAGCACTTTCTCTCCTTGCGCTAGTGGAGCAGGTGTGCGCTTTGTATAGAACCATACGCTCAGCACTGCCAGTGCGAGTATGCCAAATCTGATAATGTTTTTCATCGTTGTATTTATTTTCTTTAGGAATGAATATCTGCGCCCAAACGCCACGTACCTTTTGCTCAAAACCACCTCGCCATGCGCGGGACGAAGGTAGTAATTTTCTGACCTCTTGCGCACTTTTGGGCCACTGCCTACCACAGTGGTCAAAACTACTTACTGGCTTCCTCTAGCGGTTTCCCTGTAGTTGCCTCTTTTTCTCCAGGTCGATGTTGACGTATTGCTCTGTGCCATATAAGCAATCAGCCCAGAGATAGTTCTTGACCCAACCGTGGTAAAGCACAGGCCGCATTCCATGGAGTGTATAGACCGCCGGCACTTGTTCTGCAGCAATGCGATTGAGCTGCTCATAAAGGGCGGTACGTTCGGGAGAGTGCTTCATTACAGTTGCCTTTTCATACAGCGCATTGTAGGTAGCATTGCTGAAGTAGGTGCCCACACCTACACTTTGGTCAGCTTTGTATAGCAAACCCAAAAAGGTATCAGCATCCGGATAGTCCGCACTCCACGCCTGTACATGCATCATCATTTGCTTCTGCGCTTTCTTTCTCATCAGCTCCGGAAATGTATTGCTCTGTACCTTAATACTGATGCCGATCTTCCCCATGCAATTCTTGAAAAATTCACCCTTCTGGCGTGCGGTGGTACTGGCACTTATTTCTAATGTAATCTCTGGCAAGCCCTTTCCTCCGGGGTAACCCGCCTCCGCCAACAACTGGTTGGCTTTTTCTACATCATGGGTTCTGTAGGGGCTCACATAATCTTCTCTATAGCCTGCCAGGCCGGGAGATATAATCGATTGGGCCTGAACAGCAGTGTCGTTGTGGAATAGCTTGTTATAACGCCCCCCATCAAAGGCGAGAGAAATGGCCTGCCGCAGTTTTACATTGTCCTTGAACAACGGATGGCTATTATTAAACACACAGAAGCTGGTGTTTTGCTCTGGTTCCAGGAACAATTGCATGCCTTTTTCTTGCAGCTTAGCATCTAACACGCCTTCCTGTACCACCTGCAACGCAATATCTCCTCTAGAAAGATCAAGCACGTCTATTTGCCCTTGCTGAAACTTAAGCCACCTGGGCTGCTCCTCTATAAGAATGTGGGTGATTATCTTATCCACCAAAGGCAGCTTCTTGCCTGCATCCACCAGCAGATGTTTATGTTCCTCTGCTGCTTCACTAGGAAAAAACTTATCTCGAAAAGTGGGGTTTTTATGATAGATCAGCTTGTTTTGTTCTGGTTTGAAGTCCTTTAGTACAAAAGGCCCTGTACCCACAGGATGATTTATAAATTCCGCACCGTAGTGCTGCACTGCCTCTTGTGGAACTACATAGCAGAAGCTCATGGCTAAACTGTAAAGAAACTGAGGCCAAGGTTGGGTGAGGGTGAATTGCAGCGTGTAAGTATCCACCGCTTTCAACCCTTCTATCGCTTCTGTGTAGTCGGCCTGGTGAGCATCCGCATATTTGTCTCTCCATGCGCTTAGCCCCTTGATTTTCCCTGCTAACATGCTGTACCATCGGGACTGTAGTTTGGGGTCTGCTACTCTTTTCATCGCATACACAAAATCTTCCGCTACCAGTTCCCTGCCCTTGCCTTCAGGAAAACAGGCATTGTCATGGAACCTGACGCCTTTTTTGAAGGTAAAGGTATAAACGCAGCCATCTGTAGTTATGGTCGGCATGGCGGCTGCCAAGTTAGGGATGAGCTCGTAGGGCCGTTTCAGATAGTGGTACTCTAGGAGTCCTTCATACACTTTGCTTACCTCACCCGTATCGTATACAGACTCCGCCTGGGCGGGATCGCAGCTCTTTATTTGTTGTGTACTCACGGTGACCAGCACTTTCTCTCCTTGCGCTAGTGGAGCAGGTGTGCGCTTTGTATAGAACCACACGCCCAGCACTGCCAGTGCGAGTATCCCAAATCTGATAATATTTTTCATCGTTGTATTCATTTGCTTTAGGAATGAATATTTGCGCCCCAAACGCCACCTACCTTTTGCTCAAAACCACCTCGCCATGCGCGGGACGAAGGTAGTAATTTTCTGACCTCTTGCGCACTTTTGGGCCACTGCCTACCACAGTGGTCAAAACTACTTACTGGCTTCCTCTAGCGGTTGCCCTGCAGTGTCTTTTTCTGTTTTAGATCAATATTGACGTATTGTTCTGTGCCATATAAACAATCAGCCCAGAGATAGTTCTTGACCCAACCGTGGTAGAGCACAGGGTGCATTGTATGTATGGTGTAGACGACAGGAACGCGTTCTGCTGCTATCTTGTTAAGTTGCTCGTACAAGATAGTTCGCTCAGGAGAAGGAAGCATTACTGCTGCTTTCTCATATAAGGCATTATAAATGGCATCACTAAGATTTGCCCCTAGCTTCTCGTTTTGGTCAGTGCCATAGAGCAGGTACAAAAAATTCTCTGCATCAGGATAATCCGCACTCCACGACATAACATGCATCATGGTTTCTCCTTTATGTATCTTACTCAGCAATTGAGACCATGTGTTAGCCACTACTTTTATCCTGACGCCTATAACTTCCATACACTTCTGGAAAAATTCAGCCTCCTGTCTTTCCTTGATAGGGATATTTATGTCCAGCGTTATTACTGGCAAACCTTTTCCTTCTGGATAGCCTGCCTCTGCCAGCAATGCTTTCGCCTTTTCTAGGTTATGGCCTTGGTAGGGATTTATATATTTTTTTTGGTAGCCTACCAGGCCAGGAGGGATAATTGATTGGGCCAATACGGCAACACCATTGTAGAACAACTCGTTGTAGCGTTGCCCATTAAAAG
>CAJQOF010000106.1 GCA_905479855.1 uncultured Cytophagales bacterium | reverse complement strand
ACTCTCTTTTTTGTAAAGCTGAAACTTTGGCCCTCCGGTGCCATAATTGATCATTAAAACACGATTCTCAGTTGGTTGGCTCTTAAAATACTCAACAGCAAAACCCATAGAAACAGAAGTGTTGCCATAATCGACAGTTTCTTTCACCGTGGCGATGTGCAGTTGAGGATGTATACTTTTCGCTTTCTCAATGAAATTAATAGCAAATTTCATTCCTGCAAGTGTGCCTTCATTGTCCTTTATATATTTTTTCGCAGCCTGTTCCGTAAGCTCCTCTGAATTCCGCAACCTCTTCAGTTCCTGTTCTACGCTATCCGAAGTCATCACCTTGCTGGCGGGGCGCAAGGCATACGCTCCTTTTAACGGCGGTGGCGGCGTTTGTTCCGGCGTTTTTGGGTGCGCTGTGGCTGTCGCAGTAGGTTCTTCTTCCGGCGGTGGCGTGTTCTGGCAAGCGAGCACCAAGAACGCAAGCATGTAGCCTGCTAGCAGCATGGCGGTGTTTTTACGGGAAAAGTAAAAAGATAGTGACTTCATAAGTGCGGGCTGTTTAGTGAAGGTTAAATGTTTGTGAATAAAAAAATTATCGCTGGAGCGAATGTCGTACATTTTAGTTAGGTGGGCAACTATGGCCCCCTCTAGAAAGCAATATACAGTAAAGCAATAAACAGTTGATAACCCCCCAATCGCTGAAAAGCTGTACTTTTGCGCGGAGCAGACTGGCTATAAAATAGCCCCGTACAACCAAATTCTACCCTTATGAGAAAGACCGTTGTTGTTTTTGATATTGACGATACCCTTTGCACCATTGCATGGTCTGAGGATCTTAAGGCTGCTAAGGCCATTAATACTGAATGCCCCATTATCAACTGGAAAGATAAGCGCGCTGAAGTACACCCGCATGTGTTTGTCCCATATTTAGGAGTGCTCTTCGAGTATCTGGTCAAAAACGGCGTTAGGGTTGTATTTTTTAGCAGTGCTGTTGAGGAGCGTAACAACACGGTAATTCCAAAATTGTTAAAAAAAGTGCTAGGGAAAGAGCGCTATGAATCCCTACACGAACAAGGTCAATTCGAAATCTTCTCCAGGCAACATTTGCGGGAAGGCGACAGTGATTTTGGTGAGTATGGGAATGATGTGAAAGATCTGGCAAAAGTTATTAAGGAGGGCGAGGATCTCGCAGATGCAATTCTGGTAGAAGACCAACCTACCTATACCGCCTATGGCCAATGGCCCTGCATTAAGGTGCTTGATTGTATGCTCTGGGACATAACAGGTAAAAATGATGCGCGTGATTCCTATCCCAAAAACACCGTTTACCATTTGCTGGGTCTTTTTAAAACTTATTTTGAAAATGAGGAATACAAACAGATGCCTTTGAGGAAGGGTATCGAGAAGCTTTGCCCTATCCCCCCTCCCCGCCATGATAACGGTATTAAAAGAAAAAATCAGCCGCCCCCGCTTTTTCGGCCAGATAATGACCAACAGTTTACCTATCGCATGATTTGTTTGGGGCTAGATGAAGTTAGAAAGAAGCATAAAAAAGCGATAGTTTATGGCAAAAAACTCCTGAAAGAGTACATAAAAGGTCTTAAATAACGATAGGAATTGCTGCTATAACAAACGACGCTCCTGTTGGGGTTTGTGAGCGTGAGCGAAAGATGGCCATGGCTTTTTAGGGCCTCTTGGCCTATTCCTTTACGTGATTTTTTCAAAACGAAAGGGCTTTTTTAAAGAGCTAGTTGATCAGTAACTACCTTTATGAATACGCTCAAAAAACAAACTACACAATGGTAAAAGTACCCAACTTTAGTGACTTTAGAGAAATTCGCAGAAAAGATGAGGGCAGCGCTCCTTTCGTCTTTGTAGACAAAAGTTGGCTAATCAAGGATATTATAGACACTGGTGACAACGCCTTGCTCTTTACCCGCCCTCGTCGTTTTGGCAAGAGCACCAACCTCTCCATGCTCTACTACTATTTCTCGTGCACCGAGAAGGATACGGCGCAGCTCTTTGATGGCCTGAAAATACAAGAAGCCGGCGAGCGCTATACCAGGGAGCTGGGGGGCTACCCCACGATTTTGATTACGCTGAAGGATTTGGAGGGGGAGGGTTTTGATGAAGTATACGCTTCTTTTAAGTTGCTGATAGCAGCATGTTACGAAAAGCATAGTTACTTGCTTGATTCCGAGGTCCTAAGCGAAGATGAAAAGAATATGTTTCGTAGGATAAAAAGCACTACAGCTATCAGAGCTGAAGTTTCTGGGAGTATCTTATATCTTTCAATGTGGCTCTCTGCCTACCATGGAAAGCATGTTGTGCTGCTCTTTGACGAGTATGATGCCCCTATCCATGATGCCTACTTTAGTGGTAATGAAAAATATTATGAAAGACTGCATAAATTTTTGCGCACGTTTTTCAGTAGTTCCGTCAAAGAAAATAATTACATCTACAAGTGTGTGCTAACAGGCATTTTGCAGCTGGCCAAGGCAGATATGTTCTCTGGGCTGAGCAGCGTGAAGGTGTATACTTTTCTAGACAAGCGCTACATCGACTACTTTGGCTTCACCGAGGAGGAAGTTACGCAGCTGTTTGAGGCACATGGTGTGCCGACTGATCTTGCTACCATAAAGGAGTGGTACAATGGCTACCACGTAAGAGGTACTGTACTCTACAATCCCTGGTCTATTCTTTCTTGCCTAGGAGCGAATGGTGAAGTAGAGCCCTATTGGGTGAATGTAGGAGGTAATGAACAAGTGAAGATGCTAATCACCCAAGCAGGTGCCAATCTCCATGAACAGCTGGCAGCGCTGTTGCAAGGAAAGTCGATTTTATTCCGTCTGGACAAGGCCCTGGCTCTGAGTGAGCTTAAACTAAGTGACAGACCGACGCTTTCATTGCTCTATATGGCGGGGTATGTGAATGCCATTAGGATACCTAGTGATGTGCCTGTGGCCAACCCCTCCTATCAGCTTCGCATACCAAATAAGGAAGTACATAGTGCATTTGAACGCATTATTGGCAATTGGATACCCACTCACGATGACAGCAGTGAAATGGTACTGGCCTTTAATGCGCTCTTTATTGGCGATATCTCAATCTTTGGTAGAAAGCTGCAAACAATAGCAGAAACTATCTTTAGCTACTACGATACCAAGGGTGCTAAACCTGAATGTTTTTATCACGGTTTTTTATTAGGCCTTGTTTATCAGTTTAGTGCAGCCTACTTTATTCTCTCCAACCGAGAAGCGGGCGACGGTCGTGCTGATATCATCCTCTTGCCCAAGGAGGCAAAGCGAAAGCTAGACGGTATTATTCTGGAGCTGAAGCAAACGCAAAAGGTAAGCCAACTCGAGAAGAGCGCGGAGGAGGCTTATCAGCAGATAGAGGAAAAACAATACCATCAGCTGCCGGAAGCCAGCAACGGCAAAGGGTGGATCAAGGTGGGCATTGCCTTTGCGGGAAGGGAGGTGCGTGTTTTTTCAAAGTAGCCTCTTTTTGTTCCCTTTGTTCAGCCATGTAAGGTTGCAGCACCGGTGTTGGCCGTTTTTAGTCTTTAGACTACGGACTGTCCCTACACCACCACATTCACAATCCGCTGCGGCACGATAATCACCTTCTTGGGGGGCTTCCCCTGCGTCCACTTCTGGATAATTGGGTGGGCCAATACCTGTTGCGCTATCGCTGCTTGCGGCATGTCTGTGGCCAACAAAAGTTTGGCCCGCACCTTTCCGTTGATGGTGATGGGGTATTCAAAGGTCTCTTCCTGAATGTGCGTTGCTTCCCACCTGGGCCAGGGCGTGTGGGTGATGCTGGTGGTGTGGCCTAGCCGCTGCCAAAGCTCTTCGGCAATGTGGGGGGCAAAGGGGGAAAGCAGCACAGCCAGCTTTTCTAACACGGTTCTATGGTTGCAATTGAGCGCCGTGAGCTCGTTGGTGCAGATCATAAAAGCACTTACTGCCGTATTAAAGGCATACCGCTGAATGGCCTCGTCTATTTTCTTGATGGTTTTGTGCAAGACCTTGAGCGCCTCGGCAGGTGGGGGGGTATCGGTAATTGCTGCTTCCCCTGCCGCATTGTGGTATAGCTTCCAGAATTTGTTCAAAAAGCGAAATACGCCATCGATGCCTTGCGTGTCCCAATGCTTGGCCTGTTCTAGCGGGCCCAAGAAAAGCGTATAGAGCCGCAGCGTGTCTGCCCCATATTGTGCGATAATGGTGTCTGGATTCACCACGTTGTGCTTGGACTTGGACATCTTCTCCACTTCGCTGCCGCAGATGTAGGCCCCATCTTCTAGGATAAAGGTGGCCTCTTCTAGCCCTGGGCGCCATTGCTTAAAGGCGGCTACGTCTAACCTTTTATGCTCCACAAGGTCAATGGCCACATGCATGGGGGTGGTGTCGTACTGCTCACGGAGGTTATAGCTCACGAACTGCTGGGTACCCTTGATGCGGTAAACAAAACAAGACTGCCCCTGAATCATGCCTTGGTTAATAAGCTTGCGAAAGGGCTCGTTGGCTTGTACATATTCCAGATCGTGCAAGAATTTGGTCCAGAAGCGGGCATATAAGAGGTGGCCGGTAGCATGCTCGGAGCCGCCAATGTAGAGGTCAACATCCCTCCAGTAGGCCTGGGCGCTTTTGCTCGCAAACTCCTGCGTGTTGTGCGGATCCATATAGCGCCAGAAGTACCAGCTAGATCCCGCCCAGCCCGGCATGGTATTCAGTTCTAACGGGTCTCCGGCTGTTGTTTTCCACCCCTCAGCATGTCCCAGCGGGGGTTGGCCTGTGGCGGTAGGTTGGTAGACCTTTACGGGCGGAAGTATGAGGGGCAATGAACTTTCTGGCAACGTAAAGGCATACCTTCCTTATAATAGATAGGAAAAGGCTCCCCCCAGTAGCGCTGTCTGCTGAAGATGGCATTACGGAGGCGAAAGGTGGTTTTAATCTGTCCCATTTTATTGGCAGCGAGTCGGCGCAAAACTTCTTGCGTGGCCTCTTTCACTGGTAGGCCGTCTAGGAAATCAGAATTAATCAGCTGCCCCTCCTTGGCCTCGTAGGCATTCTTGGTCACATCACCGCCCGTAATCACTTGAACGATAGGCAAAGCAAAGTGTTGGGCAAAAGCATAATCCCGGCTGTCATGCGCCGGCACTCCCATTACCACGCCAGTGCCATAGCCCGCCACCACATAGTCGGCCAGCCAAATGGGCAGTAGCTTCCCCGTGAAGGGGTGTTGCGCGTAACTCCCTGTAAATACGCCACTTATATGCTTTACATCCGCTAGTCGTTCTCTTTCCGAACGGTTTTGGGTTTGCTTAATGTACGCATTGACGCTTGCTTGCTGCG
>CAJQOF010000105.1 GCA_905479855.1 uncultured Cytophagales bacterium | reverse complement strand
CAGGGCCCTGGCCAGCCGCTCTTGCTTGTCAACCTTCCGATAGAATAGGGGGAGCGCTACGTTGTAGAGCGCTGTTTTGGAGGGGATAAGGAAGAACCGCTGGAAGATAAAGCCAATGAGCTGGTTTCTGTGCTGCGCTGCTTCCTGCTCGGAAAGGCCCTTGATGAGGTTGTTTTGCAGGTAATAGTTTCCGGCATCATAGGTATCTAAGATGCCGAGAATATTCAAGAGGGTTGACTTGCCGGCGCCGGATTGGCCCGTGAGCGCCACGAGCTCTCCCTCTTCCACATAGAGGCTGAGGTTCTTGAGCACTTGGATTTTCTTCTCCCCAAGTTGATAGTACTTAGATAGGTTTTCAATGCGAATCATCGGCAATAATAACTTGATCGGTTTCTTCCAGCCCCTCTTTTACCGCTACGTAGATGCCATTAGATACGCCAAGCACCACATACTTCTTTACCCTCTTCTTGGCTGCATATACCCATACGAAAGTGGTTGCTTTGTCTTCTGCTGCTTCTGCTTCTTCTGCGGATGCGTGCGCGGCGGGATCTTCTGTGTGTACAGCTTGTTCTTTAATGGCAAGCACACCCATGGCCTGCTCTAGCACAATGTCTGCCATGGCCGTATAACCCGCTCGGATGTTCTCTCTCTCCTCCTGAGCGAACTGTACGGTGCCCTCTATCTCAAATTTCACACTCTTGCTTTGCTCTTTTTTGTCTTCCAAAGCTTTTGGGGCAACCTTGGTAAGGATGGTCAAAAATTTCTTGCCCTGGATCGGCGTTAAGGTTACATCAAACTGCATGCCTGTGTGCAAGTGGGCCACATCCATTTCCCCTACCTTGCCTTGAAAGAGCATAACGCGCATATCGGAAATGGTGGCTACGGTGCTTCCTTCTTTAAAGCTGCTGTGTTCCATTACCACGCCTCCCTCTTTGCACGGTAGCTCAGACACAACACCTGCTATGGTCGACTTGATAATGTTGGAGGCTCCTTTGGCGCCCGCTATGCGCCCCTTCTGCACAAAGTCGAGCTTTTTTTTAGCATAAGACGCTTCTGCGCGTGCTATCTTCCACGCTTTGGTTTCTTGCTCATCCTCCGCAGGGGAGAGCATGTTTTTCTCGAAGAGTTGCTTGCTCCGTTGGTACTGTTTCTTTGCCGCCACTTCTGTGGCTTGGGCTATATACAGCGCCTTCTTTGCGCTCTCAATATCGCTGGCTTTGGGCAACACCTTGATGCGCGCAATGGGGGTGCCTTGGCTTACTTTATCCCCGATAGCCACGTAGACCTCCTCTAGCACGCCCGCTATGGTTGTCTTAAGTTCCACCTCTTTGTGGGGCACCAACTTGCCGGAGATAACCCTCTTGTTGATGACATCCATCCTAACAGGCAGTTCGGTTACCATACCTACCTTCCCGCTCTGCTTCGTGTTGGCTTTCCACCACCCTATTAGTAGCCCCATGCTGGCCAAGAGCAGCAAAGTTCCTATCAATATCTTTTTACGGTTCATAACGTTATTCTGTGTTCAGTGCTTTAATGGGTAAGATAGATGTTGCTTTCTTGGCTGGGAAAATGCCGGCAATAGCGCCGCAAACAACCAGCAACAGCAGCGCTGCTACCACGGCAGCCATTTTTAGTTCCAAATGCCCTATCAGCAACTCCTGGGCCGGGTCGACATAGTCCAATAGCTTATTCAGCGCATAGATGCTACTCACCCCGGCCAGCATGCCTGCCATGCCGGCGGTGAGGCAGATGAAGATAGACTCTAACAATACCATGATTAAAATTTCCTTGGCGCTGGCGCCTACTACCTTCCTAATGCCGACCTCTTGCGTTCTTTCCTTTACAGAAACCAGCACCATGTTGCTCACGCCCATGATGCCGCTTAGCAGCATGCAGCCCCCTATTATCCAAAGGAAGATGCGCACACCATCAAAAAGATCATCAAATTTCTTGGCTTGTTTCCCCAAATTAAAGATATAAACGGCTCTTTTGTCTGATTGATCAAACCCAAGTTGGCTAGCCAGGTAGCTGCGCACCTCACCTTCCACTGCTTCGGCAGCAGCGCCGGGCCATAGCGAAGCGCGAAAATTCCAGAAATCAGTACCCCAGTTAAATACTTTGCAAAAGGTGGAGAAGGGGATAAGCACAGCCTTGTGCTCGTCGTTATTGAAAGAAGCTTCCTTGTCTAGGGTACCCACTACCTGAAAGTAATGGCCATTGACGTTGATCTGCTTTCCTATAGGGTCCTCTTTGGCAAAGAGATTGCTTTGCACTTCACTACCAATCACACAAACTGGCCTGGTAGCGCTTTTATCTCGCTCATTGAGAAATCTCCCCGCACTAAGTTCTAGCTGGCCAATCTTGTTGTAACAGACCTCTACCCCTTTTACCGAGGCGCCATCATAGTCCTCGGCCATGTAGCGCAGGGTGTAAGATTGGTAGCCTCCATTAACTGGTGAGACATGTTCAATACCTTTTACGTGGGCCTTAAGTTGGTTGAGTAATGGCAGGGTAAACCTGATGTTCTTTCCCTTGAAAGATTGGCCCCAGCACCAGATAGCATTCTGTGAATAGCCCGAAAACTTCCGGAATACGCCACGGTAAAATCCTTCTCCCACGCCCAATAGAATAACCAAGAGAAAAATGCCCCACGCCACGCCAAAGCCGGTGAGTAGGCTCCTCAGTTTGTTTTGCCTGAGGTTTTGGTAGGTTTCTTCTAGGTAGTAGCGTAAAAACATAGCGGGAAAGGGAGGTATACTTATCGTTGGTTTAGTGGTCGGCCAATATTTTCTCTACTTCTTCCACGGTGAGACCTGCCGCTATTGCCATAAGGGCTTTGTCTGTACTGGTTTTGCTTATCCTCAGCACAACTGCTCTTTGCTCTGCTGCTTTGCCTTCTACCAGGCCTGCCGCTTTACCATCACTGAACTTACATGCATCAGCAGCCTGGTTATCTAGATTGACCTTTTGGATATCCTCATAAATACGAAATTCTTCCGCAGTCCAGTTGTACATATTTAGCTCATCATAGGCTCTGCGGATGATGGGGTCTTTGCCCACCAGTAATTCAAGATCTTCTGGCGTTGTAGACTCAGCACTTTTCAGAAAATAGCACCACTTGTCCACGATAGATGTACACTCGCTGATTTTCTTTTTGAACTTAGGTAGCTCGACAAAGGCGTAGCGGAATGCTTTTAGGTCATGTTCATTGGTTTCCTCATCACGGGTGGAATGTAGGCTGATGAGGGCCTTCTTTTTGGGAAATTCAGTATAGTTGAGCACGGCGATGAAAACCACTGGTGTGAGCAACTCGTACTTTTCATCTTCGCTTAGTTTATCCCCCTGTTCCTTTTCTGCGTCTTTAATCTGTACTTCCGTGAGCTGTGTTCCGTAGGCCCTAACCGCATAGAATTCTGCTCTTTTTAAGTAGCTTTTGTGTTTATTCACCTGCATCTCTATAATCAATTTACTTCCGTCGCTGGTTTCGCAAGCAACGTCTACAATAGATCGCCTTACGGCCGAGATTTCGAGGTCTTGCTGGAGCGGTAGTAGTTTTGCACCTACTATCTTCTTTTTTCCCTTATAGCCGAGGATGTCGTTGATAAAGTGGATGAGGATGTCCTTGTTGCGCTCTTCGCCGAAGATGCGCTTAAAGGCCTTGTCATTGCGTGGGTTGAGGAATTTTCTTAGAGGCATAGCGTTACCTTTTTGTCGTCAAAAATGATTTCTCCAAAGGTAAGCGTTTCATCAGAATATTGGGCAGAATGTGAGGCATATCGGCGGGCTTGCCGTGTAGTAGTTAAGGAAACTCAGATTTTCATAGTCAATCAAACGAAGAAGAGTAACTATTCAGATACCCCATTCCGTTTTGGGCAGGAAACTCCCCCGACAGTCAGGCTGCCAATTTTTGCGTAGAAGCAGCCTCAAACTGCTGATCAGATACAGGTGTTAATAAGAGGGGAGCCCCCCGGATAGCAGCCTCTAATGCATCCCATATGTTCCAATTCTGCTTTTTCCCTGTAGAAATATAGCTGCGTATTGTACAAAAATCCTCACCTCCGCCAGGTGTACGGAAACAGCCCGAAATCTTTTCTTTTACTTTTACCATACGGATATCCTGTTCAGCCTGATTGTTCGTAAATGGAACCGAAAAGTCATAAGCGAACCGTAATATATAGCTACGCTTTGCGTCGAAACGATCCAAAATATTTTTGCCATCTCTTTGGCCTTTTCTTCCCCGTTGCTTCTTTGGATAGGGAGGCAAGGATGCATGATACGAAAGCCCCTCTGCAATAATCTTCTGATAATCACTTTCCATTTTCCCCAAGAACTCACGTGGTAGATTTCCCTTTTCGAGGTGTGCTCTCACCTCTTTGTTGATGAGGATGAGAAAATCTAACATCTTCTTAGCCCACTCTTCCTTTCCATTTTCATAAACACGTGTTAAGTCTCGTAAATGGTGCGCATTGCAGAGTGCGTGATTAGATGCTGTATAGCGGAAACATGGCCCCCAACAGTCATGCACGGCTGTCCCAGTGAACTTTGGTAAAATCCCAGCAGACTCTATTGCCTCTTTTCCCCGTTTTTCGTGTATGGTATATAGGGTTGCCTCGTTCGATGAGGCAACATGTATCCAGTATAATTTCTTTGCGCACCTTATTCCAGTTTCGTCAAAGTGTAAAGTTGGACTTGCTAACAAACTGCTGCTGAGGCTTTCATGAAACACTGAAAGGTTGCTAGCGAGCCTTTTCTCAATATTGCCACAAGTGCCTGGAGACATAGACAGGTTAAAAATGTCGGAAAGAATTTCACCTACACGATTAACAGGTATAAAATGTTGATGGTTGAAATACGCACTTAATGCTCGTGCTCGGTGCCCAAATTGAACTGGCCCTTTTACCTCTTCTGGAAATGCTGCCCTATTGAACTTGGTACAGGCTGGGCATACTTTTCCTTCGATACGATGCTCTGTCACTTCAATTTTTGGTTGTGGGATCTCAAAGACTTGGCGTTTTTCTAGACAAGTACCCGATACCTTCTCCAGGTTGGCCCCACACCCATCGCAGGATGTAGCTGTGTAAGTTTTGACCACGTCGGGATTTTCTACTTGGACTCGCCCTATTCCAGCATGCCCTTCCTGAGCGCCTGGTTTCTTATCTGATTGAATGCGCAGACTCTTGGTCTTGCGTTTCAGCCCATCACTGCTGGGAGGTTTGCTGCTGTTGGAGCTGTTTTTTGACAATTGGTTTTCCAGGTCGTTCACACGAGCATGCAATTGTTGAATCTGGTCACCTTGTTGTTGGACAGTTGCTTCTAGGTAGAGGATGTAGGCACGAACCTCTTGAGGCAGTGTATTCAATACTTCCCTAGAAAGCATTGGTCTTAAAGTTGCAGTACGTACATTCGCGGTCTGTGTATTCATACCAACAAGATTAGCATAACCGATGCACAAAGAAAACAAACTTTCCAGTCTAAAACCACACCCTAAATCCTATTCCTCATTGGGGGTATCTGAATAGTTACGAAGAAGACATGAAGTTACTATCTTGTGCATCGACACCTGCTCGGTACCTTTGCGGCATAAACAACACAACTATGACAAAACCAGTACTAATCTTTGGCGCAGGCGCTTTGGGTAAAGTGGCCTTGGAAATCTTCCTAAAAAATGACGTTGTTGTCTATGGTTTTCTAGACGATGATAAGGCCCGCCCCCATCTGAAAACGGGGGCGGAGGCAGGGGTGGAAGAGGAAGTGGGGGCGAGTGTTCCGGTGCTGGGCAGCACAACAGCGGAGGAATACCTAGACCTTATTGGCGAAAATTGCGAGGCTTTTGTGGCCATAGAGCAACGGGCAAAACAGGCCAACTTGGTGGCCATGCTCCGTGAGCAAAAAAACGTGGTCCCCATCAATGCCATTCACCCATCAGCCATTATTGCCGAATCAGCAACCCTGGGCTATGGCAATCTTATGAACACGGGCGTGAGCTTAGGGGCTGGTGCTACATTGGGCAACCACTGCATTCTCCACGCCAATGCTACCATAGAGCACGAGGCGGTTGTTAAGGATTTTGTGCAAGTAGGGGCTGGCAGTGTGGTGGGGGCAGGAGCAAAGCTGCAGGAAGCTGTTTTTGTGGGGGCAGGGGCCACCATTATTGCCGGGGTAGCCATTGGTGCCGGGGCCAGTGTGGGGGCTGGGGCGGTAGTGCTGGCCAATGTAAAGCCCGGCGAGGCGGTATTGGGGAACCCTGCAAAGGTTGTTAACCCACGTTAATAGGACCTTTTGAGGTGAGCAGCCAACGCAATCTTATAACGATACAAAACGATACAATTTGATGATTCCTGGCGTAAAACAGATTACCTTGCTCCTTTTGTTGCTCCTCAGTGCTTGCATGATGGCTGGGCGCAACGGTGGCAAGACCTTTAAGAATCCACCTGGTTCTCCGCAAAGAGGAGCGTATGACCTCACCAGAATCATTGCTTTTGGCGCGAACCGCATTCTGACATCTAGATCCCGGTACGACGATGTGCTCAAGCCGTATAGACTGACCAAGGAGGAGGCGTTGCGCAACTTTATGGCTTTGCAGCAAGAGGATACGGTAACGTGGATTGGGCATGCTACTTTCTTTATTAAGGTTG
>CAJQOF010000104.1 GCA_905479855.1 uncultured Cytophagales bacterium | reverse complement strand
TGATAAACAACTTATTGGGCAAGTAGCAGCAAAACTTAGAACACTCAGAAAAGTAGAGCCTTACAAAGGCAAAGGAATTCGATTCTTGGGTGAACAAATCAGGCGCAAGGCAGGAAAGTCAGCTTCTAAGTAGTTATCGGTTATTAATTATCAATTATTAGTTATTAATTATCAATGGCGATCAAGAACAAAAAGGCCGAGCGCAGGTTAAAAATAAGGCGACGGATCAGGAAGACCATTCAAGGCACTGCAGCAAAGCCCAGGCTTTCCGTGTACAAGAGCAATACGTGCATCTATGCGCAGCTCATTGATGACGACAAAGGGCAGACACTGCTCGCTGCTTCCTCGAAGGTGCAGGGAGACCAAGGTGTAGATATGGAGAAAGCAAAAAAAGTAGGAGAAGATCTTGCTGTAAGATCTCTCGAAAAAGGAATAACAGCCGTGGTATTTGATCGTTCAGGATATCTCTACCATGGCAGAGTTAAAGCCTTGGCCGAAGGCGCCAAGGAGAAAGGGCTTAAATTTTAGCACAAATGACCCAAAAAAAACTAAGAGCGGCTGACTTTAGCCTAGAAGAAAAAGTTGTTGCCATCAATCGAGTAACCAAAGTAGTAAAAGGAGGACGTAACTTCAGCTTTTCAGCTATTGTAGTGGTCGGTGATGGAAAAGGTGTGGTGGGCCATGGGCTTGGCAAAGCCAAAGAAGTGACCAGCGCTATCACCAAAGGTGTGGAAGAAGCCAAGAAAAACCTCATTAAGGTCCCTATCTTGCGCAATACGATCCCCCATGAATCAACAGCAAAGTTTTGTGGAGGTTTGGTGTTGCTTAAACCAGCAGCACCGGGCACGGGAATTATTGCAGGAGGAGGTGTACGTATTGTTTTGGAGAGCGCAGGCGTGCACAATGTGCTATCTAAGTCAAAAGGCTCTTCTAATCCTCACAATGTGGTCAAGGCAACGTTCAAGGCATTATTGCAATTGCGTGATCCTATCGCAGTGGCTACACAAAGAGGCATTACGCTTGATCAAGTATTTAACGGATAGACATGGCTAAAGTCAGAATAACACAAATTAAAAGCCTGATTGGCTACCCTGAGAAACCTCAAAAACGAACAATGCGCGCATTGGGTTTTGGGCCTCATGGCAAGATCAACAGAACTGTTGAGCACGAACTGAACCCAGCTATTCAAGGCATGATCAATCGCGTCAACCATCTAGTTACCACAGAAAAATCATAGCCATGCAACTAAATACTTTAAAGCCTGCGCCTGGTTCTACCAAGTCCCGGAAACGCATTGCCAGAGGGCAGGGGTCTGGTAAAGGAGGAACTTCCACCAGAGGACACAACGGGGCCCAGTCAAGGTCTGGTTATAAGAGCAAGAGAGGTTTTGAGGGAGGACAGTTGCCCTTGCAAAGGCGTCTTCCCAGATACGGGTTCAAAAACCCCACCAGAGTCGCCTACAAAGCCATTAACTTAACGCTGATTCAGCAAGTGGTAGAAAAAGAAAAATCAACTTCGATTGATTTGGCAATTTTGGTGAAACATGGAATTGTTAATAAATCTGACCGCTACAAAATTTTGGGAGATGGCGATTTAAAAACCAAGGTCGATGTGTCTGCAGATGCCTTCTCAGCTTCAGCACGCGCAACCATAGAGCAACTAGGAGGTAAAGTTACCGTTGTAAATATCCATGCCTAAATTTTTCCATACCGTAAGAAATATCTTCTCCATAGAAGAGCTAAGAACCCGTATATTCAATACAATCGGGTTTCTGTTGCTTTTCCGTGCAGGGTCGTATATAGTGTTGCCGGGTGTTGACCCTACTAAGCTAACAGGCGAAGCCAAAGGAATCTTTGGGCTGTTAGATACCTTCTTGGGGGGCGCCTTTAGCAATGCTTCTATATTCGGTTTGGGCGTAATGCCCTATATCTCTGCCTCCATTGCCGTTCAGCTTTTAACCATTGCTGTTCCTTATTTCCAGAGAGTACAAAAGGAAGGTCATTCAGGCAGGAAAAGACTCAGCCAAATCACGAAAGTGCTTACCATCTTTGTGGCGATGCTTCAAGGAATGGGCTACCTCTCTACGGCAATTTCAGGGGATGTTCTTCTCGTAAGCAGAGCGTTTTTTACAGCCTCCTCCTTGGTTATTCTCACCGCAGGGACCATGTTCTGTGTGTGGCTAGGAGACCGAATTACCGACAAGGGCATTGGCAATGGTGTTTCTATGCTCATTATGATTGGTATTGTTTCCTCGTTGCCAGGCGCCCTCTTTTCCGAAGTGCTCTCTAGAGGCATGCGTGGAGCGCTGGTACTTGTTATAGAGCTGATTATACTGTTTATCGTAGTAGTAGGCGTAGTAATGTTTACGCAAGCCACCAGGAGGGTACCTATTCAATATGCCCAGCAAATAGTCAACAGCAACATGTATGGTGGACAAAGGCAATACATCCCACTCAAGCTCAATACATCCGGTGTAATGCCCATTATCTTCTCTCAGGCCCTTATGTTCTTACCAGCACTACTTTCCAGTATATGGTCAGACCAAAGTGAACTCGCCGCTTCTGTGGGGCGTGCGTTTTCTGACTATACTACCTGGCAGTACAATGTTACTTTCAGTCTCCTAATTGTTCTCTTCACTTTCTTCTATACGGCTGTTACTGTCAATCCTGCCCAGATGGCAGATGATATGAAGCGTAATAATAGCTTTATTCCCGGTATTAAACCCGGAAAACCTACATCAGAATTTATAGACACTATCTTAAGCAGAGTCACGTTGCCAGGCTCTCTGTTTCTGGCACTCATTGCTATATTACCCGGCTTTGCGCACATGGCCGGCGTGAGCAGCGCATTTAGCAGATTCTATGGGGGCACATCTGTGCTTATCATGGTCGGGGTAGTCTTAGACACACTGCAACAAATAGAAAGTCTTTTGCTTATGCGTCGTTATGAAGGGCTCATGAAAACAGGTCGCGTAAAAGGAGGCGCTGCAAATACGCTGATGGGCTAATGGGGATGATCTTGTATAAGAGTGAAGATGACCTGACTGCCATAAGAGAAGGAGCCCAAATTTTAGGTAAAGCGCATGGAGAAGTCGCCAAGGAACTTAAACCTGGAGTAACGACAAAAAAATTAAATGAGCGCGCAGAAGAGTTTATTAGAGACAGCGGGGGTGTCCCCTCTTTCAAGGGATTTAATAAATTCCCCGCTGCGCTCTGTACTTCTTTAAATGAGTACGTAGTGCATGGCATTCCTGATAATTATGTCTTGCAAGAGGGTGATATTCTCTCCGTAGATTGCGGAGTTTATTACAAGGGGTTTCACAGCGATTCCGCGTTTACTTATCCAGTGGGAGCAGTAAGTGACGAGGTAATTCACTTTCTTCGCGTGACAAGAGAGGCGCTCTATTCTGGTATTAAGGAGGCCAAAGAGGGGAACAGAATGGGAGATGTTGGGTATGCTATCCAAAGCTGTGTGCAAGCGCACGGCTATTCGGTAGTAAGAGAACTAGGGGGGCATGGTGTGGGAAGAGCATTGCATGAAGACCCACACGTACCTAACTATGGGAAAAAGGGCCAAGGGATCCTCCTTAAGCGCGGCATGGTGTTGGCTATAGAGCCCATTGTTAACTTAGGGGCCAGAAATCTTAAGAGAGAAGCGAAAGGGCAATTTAGAACATTGGATCGAAAGCTCTCT
>CAJQOF010000103.1 GCA_905479855.1 uncultured Cytophagales bacterium | reverse complement strand
ATTTGCGACCGCAAATGTGGTGAGTTTCTTTAGGAAATAACCAGATAATAGGGCGTAGCGTTGGAGAGCGATGAAATTGCGGTCACAATTTGTGACCGCAAATGTGGGAAGTTCCTTCAGGCAATAGCCAGATGGGGGGTGGTATTGGGGATTTATGAATTTGCGACCGCAAATGGGATTGGTTTCTCCAGGCAATAGCCAGATAATGAGAAGTAGTGTTGGGGATTTATGAAATTGCGGTCGCAATTTGCGACCACAAATGTGTTGGTGGGGGCTGTCAACAGCAAAAGATATTGGATTTATGAAATTGCGGTCGCAATTTGCGACCGCAAATGGGATTGGTTTCTCCAGGCAATAGCCAGATAATGAGAAGTAGTGTTGGGGATTTATGAAATTGCGGTCGCAATTTGCGACCGAAAATGTGGCGAGTATGATTTGAACGTTACCCTAAACCACTATCCTCGGATAGTAGCGTAAACGCAATGAATGATGAATGCTATGACAACGAAGATACCCCCCAAATTGGTGCTTGCAGACAAACCGATCATGGAGCGGATTTACACCATTCGGGGCCAAAATGTGATGCTGGATAGAGACCTAGCCATGTTCTATGGTTATGAAACCAAAACGATGAATCAGCAGGTAAGAAGAAATATAGATAGGTTCCCTCTTAGCTTTATGTTTCAGCTTACTCAAGAAGAGGCAGAAGATTTGCGGTCACAATTTGTGACCGCAAATGTGGCGAGTATGGCCAGGGCACGGCCCTATGCTTTCACGGAACATGGCCTGCTGATGTTAGCGGGGGTACTCAAGAGCGAAATGGCCACCAAAATGAGTGTGCACCTCATAGAAGTCTTTTTGAAAATGAGAGAGCTGGTCCTAACGCATAAGGACATTCTCCTAAAGTTGGAGAAAATTGAGCGGCAGCAAGCACTGCAAGACACTGGCATAAAACAGCTTTATCAGGGCATAAAGCTACTTACCGGAGAAAGGGCAAAGCCGAGAAACCCAATAGGATTTCAAATTCAGGACAGCAGCAAAGCCAAGAAATTAAAGGAACCTACCTCAGCCGGCACCAGTGAAAAATAATGGTTTTCACACAGCCATTTCCTGAACATGCTTTAATATAGCAGCCCTATCGTCAGGGTGAAACCAATGGATAGTCTCATCACGGCCAAACCACGTAAGTTGCCTTTTTGCATACCTTCGCGTGTTTCTTTGGAGTAATCTCATCGCCTCTTTTTCGGCATAATCCCCAGCGAAGTAGCCAAAGAGCTCACGATAGCCTATCGTCTGCAAAGCAGCCAAGTCTCTATAAGGATAGAGCGTCTTGGCCTCTTCCAGCAAGCCTTGCTCCATCATTTGCTCCACCCGCAAGTCTATGCGCTGATAAAGTTCCTCACGATCTCGCGCAAGGCCTATTTTAATCACGGTAAAAGGCCTGGTTGCTGGCTGCTGTTTTCGAAAGCTGCTGTACGCCTTGCCAGTAGAAAAGCACACTTCTAGTGCCCTGATAATGCGCTGAGGATTGGCCCGGTCCACGATCGCGTAGTAAGCAGGGTCCTTTATTGCCAGCTCGCTCACCAGTACCCCCAACCCCTCTTGTTGGCATCTTGCGTTAAGCATTGCCCGCGTTTTTTGGTCAACGGGAGGCATTGCATCCAATCCTTGGCACACCGCCTGTATATACAACCCAGAGCCCCCTGTCATCAGCACATGATCATGCTCTTTAAACAAAGTCTCCAGCGTTGCCAAGGCATCTTGCGCAAACATTCCCGCATTATAGGTCGCTTGTATAGGCAGAAAATCAACAAGGTGGTGTGGCACAGCTTTCACTTCTTCGGGCGTAGGCTGTGCAGTGCCAATAGCCATTCCCTGGTAAAGCTGCCGGGCATCGGAAGAGACAATTTCAGTGTTCAGATGTTGCGCTAGCTGAATACAGAGGGCTGTTTTGCCCACAGCTGTGGGACCTGTCACAACAATTAAGTACTTTTGCGCAGTGGATGAGGACATAAAATAGATTTGGTGAGGGAATAGCGAAGATATCGCTGCATACTTTAACCCCGCCAATAGGGCTTGACGTTGTTGATCTAAGCAACCGGTTTGTAGGCTTGACTTGCCCACCAAGGTGTGATGTTGCTCCCTTTTATTTTATTTTTTCCTATTTCGGGCCCATAGCTCAATCGGTTAGAGCACCTGACTCATAATCAGGTGGTTCCAGGTTCAATCCCTGGTGGGCCCACTTTCCTAAGCTTAACCACTTCTGTGGCTAATATAAGGTTGTATACAACCATTTTTCCATCATGAACCGCCCAATTGGCATATTTGACAGTGGTATTGGCGGTCTTACGGTGGCCAGGGCAGTGAAAGATCTACTACCCCAAGAGACTATCGTCTACTTCGGGGACGTTGCCAACCTCCCCTACGGCGAGAAGTCTACCACCTCCATTCTAGCATACGTTATCCAAATATGCGATCTACTCTTGCAGCATCAATGCAAAGTTATTCTTATGGCATGCAATTCCGCCTCTACGGTGGCCTATGAACTGGCGAGTGCCCATGTGGGAAATAAGGCTGTTGTGCTCAACGTTATTGATCCCTTTGTAGACTATGTCGGCAGCCAGTTTAGTGGACAGTCTATTGCTTTAATTGCCACCCAGCGAACAGTGCAGTCCGGTGTTTATGAGAAAAAACTCCAGGCCTTAAGTTCAGGAATTATCCTCAACTCCCTGGCCACACCACGGCTGATACCCATGATCGAAGCCAGCTTCTCCCAGGGTATCGATCAGCCAATGATTAATCACTATCTACAGCACGCTGCTTTGCAAGAGATCTCAGCACTTGTGCTGGGCTGTACGCATTATGCTATTATTAAAAAGGAAATTCAAGCCTTTTATGCAGATAGTAAGCCCCAGGTGGCGGTGGTGGATGCTAGCGAGATTATTGCAAGGTATGTGAACCGTTTCTTAACCCATCATCAACTTCTCTGCACTAGCCGCCAGGCGAAGGATTATTTTATGACTTCGGCTATGACGGCAAGCTTTGAAGGGGCCGTTTATGCTTTTTTTGGCCGGGAGGTCAAGTTGACACGTATGGCTGCCCCACGTGAGGATGCAGCATCGCTGGGTGGTTAGCGGCTTAACGCATTCTATTAGCCGCCTTGACCAATGCTTCATCTTTCTTGATGAAATAATTGGCGAGTAAGTTGCTCACTAAAGCGATAGCAGGCAAAAAGGAGAGCCGCAAATACTCCCCAGCCACGCTAGGAAGTAAGTGCTTTTCTTCTTGTAGGGTCAGGTATAGCAACAAACCTATACTAACTGCTATGACAGCGGTATTGAAAATACCGAGTTTGATCTGCAAAGCTCTATTGTCGTATCGAATGAGTTCATAAGTAGCAATTGCTACTGCCAGTAAAAAGAAGAGTCCAACCAGGCAATAGGGGAACCATTGAATGGCATATGTTCCAGTTCCAAAAGACTGTTCTCCCAAGAACCATGCATGTATGTAGTAGGTTTTTTCCGCATAAAAGTAGGGGACGTCCTGCGCTTGTTTACACCAGAGGGGGAAAAAGAGTGGTATTAAGAGCGCGGTATTAACGACAAGCAAGCAAAGTGATTGAGGGCGTTGAATCATAGTTTGTATGGTTTAGTAGTACTAGGCAGCGAGCATACGCAACAGCTTTGTTAACGTTGCTTTCAATTCTCGTCGGTCTACAATAAAGTCCAGGAAGCCATGCGCTAGCAAAAACTCAGCGCTCTGGAATCCTTTAGGCAGGTCCTCTCCAATTGTTTCTCTAATCACGCGCGGGCCCGCAAACCCAATAAGTGCCCCAGGCTCAGCAATATTAAAATCTCCCAGCATGGCATAAGAGGCACTTACCCCTCCTGTGGTAGGATCGGTAAGCAGTGAGATGTAAGGTATTTTGGCCTTGGCCAATTGGAGTAGTTTGGCCGAAGTCTTGGCCATCTGCATCAGCGAGAACCCTGCCTCCATCATGCGTGCCCCGCCGGACTTAGAAATAATGAGCAAAGGAGCACGATGTTCCAGGGCATAGTCAACAGCCCTGGCGATTTTCTCCCCCACAACCGCCCCCATAGAGCCTCCAATAAAGATAAAGTCCATGCAGGCAACCACCAGTGTTTGCCCATCCACAGGGCCGTGCGCTACCCGAATGGCATCTTTTAGTTGGGTTTTTTCTTGCGCTGCTTGCAGGCGCTCGGCATAAGGTTTGGTATCTAAAAACGCTAGTGAATCCACTGACATGAGGTTAGCCGCCAATTCTGTAAAGTGCTGCCCGTCAAATAGAATCTCGAAATATTCTTTGGATCCTACACGCACATGGTACCCATCCTCGGGCGATACGTAAGCGTTCTCTTGCAGCGTTTTAGCGTGCACAATTTTCCCCTTGGCCGTTTTGTGCCACAGCCCATCCGGCCCCTCTTTTTTGTCAGCCGTTAGGGTGAGGATCCCCTTTTCTTTTCTTTTAAACCACGCCATAATGTGTATTGGGACTATTGTTTTGTCTGTTTGCGGTTACGGTTATTTTTTTTTGCACGTCTGCTTGTGCTTTTTCCAATCACCTCTTTGGCACGCAGGGCCGCAATAGGCAACTTGGTTGCAGTGAGCGCAATTTTTTAGGTCTTCTATTTTCTTGCACGCTTTGTGGGCGCATTGCCGAAAAAGCAGCATTGCCTCACGGAAATTTTTCTCTTTAGAAGGAATGGGTATTACTTTCTGAACCCTCGGTCTACCTTTTTTTTGTTTTTTACGAAGTTTATTAACCCACTTCTTGGCTTTCTCAATGTGGCTTGGAGGACAGCAAAGTGCTGCATCTAGCGGTGTATGTCCATCCATATCTATCGTATTAATGTCTGCCCCTCTTTCTAGCAACAGATTGGCTATGTTGATATTACCATTTTCAGCTGCCACGTACAAGGGGGTAGTACCAGTAGTAGAGGTTTTTCCCTCTATATTTGCGCCGCTATTTAATAATAGAACAACTGCTTCCATATGCCCTATAGCAGCTGCTAGGTGCAGAGGCGTGGCACCATCATGGTTAGCTGCCTCTATGTCTGCTCCCTTAGAGAGTAATAAGACCATTATGTCTTTATGCCCTTCCTGGACTGCTATATGCAAGGAGGTAATACCTTCAGGTGTTGCTGCCTCAATATTGGCCCTCCTATCTAACAATAAAGTCATCACCTTGTTGTTCCCTTCGAAGGTTGCTGAATGCAAAGGGGTACAGCCAATAGACGACCTTGCCTCAATATTGGCCCCCCTACCTAATAATAAAGTCATCACCTTGCTGTGACCTTTGAAAGTTGCTGAATGCAAAGGGGTACAGCCAATAGACGACATTGTTTCAATATTTGCCCTCCTATCTAGCAGTAAAGCGATTGCCCTTTTATGGTTATTGATAACCGCTATGTGTAAGGGAGTAGCGCCCTGAAGGTCTACTGCCTCGGTATTTGCCCCACGCTTTAACAATAAAGTTACTGCCTCTTCATGCCCCTTGATAGCAGCTATATGTAAAGCGGTATGGCCTTTGGGTATTGTCGCCTCGATATTCGCCCCATTCTCTAATGCATGCGTTATCACTCCGCAAAGATTATGCTCAGCTGCTCTATGCAGATTAGTAGCCTGCTTGGAGGTTATACTTGCTCCCCCTTTCTTCTCATTCATTCCCAGCGTATGCCCATCGCCGCAGCTTGTGAGGCAGAGGAAAAGGAGGGCAATAACTGTTTTTGTGGTTTTTTTCACGTTGGTAATGGTTGTTGGCGTTGCTGTCATGCTAATCAACTTCTTCTTTTTCCTTTTTCTCAGGTTTGTTGCACACCTGCTTGTGCTTCTTCCAATCTTCTTTTTGGCAAGTTGGGCTGTAGTAGTAGACTTGCTCGCAGAGAGCGCAGTTTTTTAGGTCTTCTTTTCGCTTACAGTCCTCATGGGCACATGTCGCATATTCTTTAGAAATAATAGTCGTGTCTCCGATTATTTCTTTATGACATATTAGCACTTTAGCTATCGTCCTTCCGGACTCAGTGCTATGCTTTCTTAGCCATCGCTCTGCCTTATGGGTGGCAAGGCTTGTTGCCAATGTCCATACATTGTTGCCGTTTTTTGTTATTGCATGCATATTTGCACCGTGCTTTAATAATAAATTTGCCGCTTTGAAATGTCCGTCCCTAACTGCTAGCAGAAAAGCAGTGGCTCCATTATTAGATGTCTTAGCATCTATGTTGACATCTTTGCACAAGAATAAAGCTTTGACCACACGATGAAAGCCGTGTTCAGCTGCTGTATGAAGAGGATTATAGCCATTAGACTCCACTATGCCTATGTCTGCTTTTTTCTCTAATAGTAATGGTATGATGCGATCATGACCTCTATTCGCTGAGATATACAAAGGAGAAAGCATATCATGATCATGGGTTAAGCCATTAACGTCCGCGCCACTAGATAACAAAAGGCTGGTAGCACGATGATGGCCTAATGCAATTGCACGATGCAAAGCAGTACGACCTTGCTTTGTTTGTATATCAACTTTTGCTTGATTTTCGAGCAATAGTTTTAAAGCCCCACAGCATTTCAAACCTACTGCTATATGTAAAGGTGTCTCTCCGCCAGCCATTGCTGCATCTACGTTGCTTTTTAGCGCTAATAAAAGAGTAACTACCTCGTTATGCCCGTGACTAGCAGCGAAGTGCAGTGCAGTACCGCCCTGAGTGTCTTTTACCTCAATATTCGCCCCCTTATCTAACGCATGCGTTATCACACCACAAAGACCATGCTCAGCAGCCCTTAGCAAAGTGGCATCGTGCTTGGAGGTTATAGTTGTTCCCCCTTTCTTCTCATCCATTCCTAGCGTATGCCCATCGCCGCAGCTTGTGAGGCAGAGGAAAAGGAGGGCAATAACTGTTTTTCTGGTTTGTTTCATTTTGGTAATGGTTGTTGGTGTTACTTTAAGCCAACGTAATCTCCTTAGCCAGGTAGACATCTTGCACGGCGTGCAACAATTCAATCCCCTCTGCCATAGGCCTTTGGAAAGCCTTCCTGCCAGTAATAAGCCCCATGCCGCCCGCTCTTTTGTTGATAACGGCTGTTCTTGCTGCCTCCGCCAAGTCAGAAGTTCCCGAAGAGGCGCCGCCAGAGTTAATAAGCCCGACCCTGCCCATATAGCAGTTAGCCACCTGGTAGC